>JANLFS010000023.1:21535-32868 GCA_024655925.1 Bacillota bacterium
GATACCGGTATCCCGGCAGAGTCCCTAGGTTTCACGAACCTGGTCTGCCTGGAGCGGGCGAGACAGCCGAATGACTAGAGGGCTTCTTTCTTCTTTCGCGACCGTCACTCTTTCACCTACGCTCCCGCCTCGTCTCGGGCCTTTTGCATCACGGCCCGGACGACGCACAGGGCCTCTTCGCGGCTTGGCTCCCGTCCGAGACTCTTCCGAAGCTGGTCCACTATCGCGTGAACCACCCGCCTGGCGATCCCATCTGCATCCTCCGCTTCCCCAAAAGCGATCTCGATCCCGTGCTCGTGGGCGTAATCCCACGCCCCGGGAGTCACGATAGTTCCTCTTTGCACCGTGACCCGGTTGCCCGGATGCCCCTTCGCAAGATCGGCCGCCGTGATCAGCCCCGCCATGCCCACACCTCCGATCCGTCACACTCCGAACTCGACGAGGCCCCAAGCAGGAGCTGGGATTACCGCTTTCTCCGCCAGAAGCCCGCGGTTTGCGGCCTCCATGGCCCCGGCCTCCACTGCGGCTCTCACCGCGTCCACCCGGCCGGTCATCGTCACGAATGCCTTGCCCCCAAGCCCTAAGGCCAGGCGAACCTCGATGAGCTCCACCGACGCCGCCTTCGCCGCCGCATCAGCCGCGGCAACCGCGGATGCCGCAGAGTATGTCTCTATCACACCTAAACTCTCGATCCCGGGCGGAACGGACGTGCCTGTGATCGCAGGCCACACCCCGGGGTGTATGCTCGGTATCACAACCTGGTCCACGACGAACTGCTCACCCGCGTCCACCCCCGCGGCAACGGAACTCGCCACCTCCGCCACGGTGCCGTGCACTAGGGCCACGAACTTCCCGGGACAGATCGGCTTCGCCGCGAATAAGTCCACGCCCGCAGCCTTGAGCATCGCATCCGCGGCCACGTAACCCCGGGCTATGCTGATCAGCTCCACTATCCCTACAGCGTTCAAAGTTCGATCAGCTCCTCCCGGGTTGCCTCCGTAGCAGGCCCGGACCCAGAGTGTTGACCATGGGCGTACCGCGAAAGGCCCAGCCGCGAGACGATCCGCCTGGATGGTATCTGCCTGCCCGCCCTCGCAGGATGAGGCGGCTTCGGCCCTCTTTTCGGGGCCCACTTGACCCGCGCCTCCGCCATGGCCGCCTTGACCCGCTCATTGATGCACCTGGGGGACAAGCCCATGGGGCAGACGAGACTGCACACTCCGCACCCGGTGCATAACCCCGCCATCGTAAGCTCCGGGTACTTCGATAGGTCCTCTGAAAGGTCGGGGTTTCGGTACCCAAAAGCCCTCATGATCAGATGGGGCTCAAGCGGGTGGCCAAGAAGGTACCTCGGGCAATGGTCCGTGCATTGGGAGCATGAGATGCACGCGGACCTCGCAAGCCTCACCTGGTGTTCAATGCTCCTACGCTTCTCCGAAAGAAGCGAGTGGCCCGATGGCAACACGATCACGCCTGACGTGGTCTTGGTGACTATGACCTTCTCGAGGTCCGCGCCTGGGGGGATGATCTTCCCCATCATCGGCCCATCCTGGACAACCTCGAACCCGCCCCTAACCCGTGCCGTGACCCCACCCGCCGCTTCGATCAGCCGAGCGAAGGAGGCGCCTACGGGTGCCTTGAACGTGGCTGGCCGTTCAACCTCGCCTGTAACAGTCACGAACTTGTGGGTCACCGGATGTCCGGATACCGCGCGGGACACATTGAGAAGCGTCTCCACGTTAGAGACTACCGCGCCAGCAGCTAGTGGAATGCCCCCTGCCGGGACCACCCGGCCCGTTGCCTCGTACACCAGAACGTGCTCGTCCCCTGCCGGGTAGAAGTCGGAAAGCTCGATAACGGAGATGTCCATCCCCGATCTCCGGGCCGCCGTGCGCATCGCCTCGATCTCCCGAGTATTCTTGCGCTTGATCCCCACGATCCCGCGCTTCGCTCCGACACATCCCATCATCACGGCCATCCCCGCGACCACCTGGTCCGGGTAGGCCCTCATGATCGCCTTGTCCTTGGCAAGCAGGGGCTCGCACTCCACACCGTTTCCGATAACGACCTCTGCAGCCCCACGCGCCTTTATGTGAGTCGGGAACCCCGCACCGCCTGCCCCAACGACCCCCGCCGCCTCTATTCTCTCTGCATCCGAGAGGGTTCCAGTCATCTCGCCATCAACTCCACCCCGCGCTGCCTCGCCGCATCCCGTGCAAGGGGAGTGACGATGGCGGAAGCCCCGATAATGATCCCACGGCCGGACTGGGCTGCGGCAAGCACGTCCTCCTCTGTGATCAAGGCCTTGGAGGAGAGGTCAACCGCACCGGGCATGGGTGATGATGTGGGTCTGGCCGCAGGATCCCCTGGACCGGGACCTCTCGCGCTCCCAGGCCCAGGCTGGGCCTTCCCAAGGCCGGCCCCGCCCGCGACCTCACCGTTTGAGCGGAACCCCGAGACCGCGGCCCCCACCGGCCCTGCAAGCACCCATGCGGTATCCCCATGGGAGCATCCCGCGGAGTTGGCTTCATCCGTGTCCAAGTGCAGCTCAAGACGGTAGGACTCACTCACCCTCACCGTCACCCCACCGAATACAACCGGCCTGCGCCCGGTCCCTACCGCCACCGCGACCTCTTCTCCGTCGGAGAGGCCCAGGTGCCGCGCATCAAGTGGAGCCGCATGCAGATGCCTTGCAGCGATGATGACCCCTTCACGAAGTGTGACTGCCCCGGCAGGCCCGATCAGAACCGCACCCGCGGACCCTGCTATGTCTCCGGAGTCCCTGACTGGGGCATCTATCCCCAAGGCCCTCCCATCACTTCCCGCGAGCTCCACCTGGGTCTTTCCCCGAGCCGGGCCGAGCACCCGCACCCGCTCCAAGGCCCCTTTCGGCCCTGCCACCACCACGGTCTCCTCCGCGGCGAACTGTCCAGGCTGCGAAAGCTCGTTTCTCACCTTGAGGGCGTGCCCCGGGCCGAACAAGGCTTCCACGTGCTCGGCTGAGAGGTGCACGTGCCGTGCGGACACTCCCACCGGCACAGGCGCTCCTCTGAGTCCGGGCACTCCTCCGCCCGTCTTGCTGCTCACAACCGGAACCCCCTACACTCCAGTCACAATCACTTCTCCTCGGGAACCCGCCCAGCGTTCGGCAGGATCATCTCCACGTCCCCATGAGGCCTCGGGATCACATGCACGGACTTGAGCTCCCCAACCTTCGCCGCCGCGGCAGCGCCCGCCTCCACGGCCGCCTTCACCGCTCCGACGTCCCCACGGACCATCACCGTGACGAACCCCCCGCCGATCTGTTCCTTTCCGATCAGCCTGACATTAGCCGCTTTGACCATGGCATCCGCGGCCTCGATCGCTCCCACGAGCCCCCGGGTCTCAACCATTCCAAGTGCGATCTCCATCGTTTGCCCTCCATTTCCCTTTTGCAGGATTCCATCTATCATGCAGCCCCCCGGGCCGTCCTTCGCCTTACGAGGCCGCCTGCCTGCCGCACTCACCGCTTGACCCCCAGTACCTCATCCACTAGCTGCGCGATCTTCCGGTCATCCAGCCTGCGCAAGGCCTCCCGCTCAACGGGGGAAAGCCCTGGTCTCCCGGCTTGATCTGGCGATGCCTGCCGCGAAAGCCCGGCCTCGATGTCGCTATACCTCTTCCACTGCTCCTCAACTACTTAGACAGGAACGGCAGCATTTCTCGAGTTATTCTGGCGATCAACCTGTCCAAGTCAGTGGGGGTCTGGCACGATCCGATAGTGCCTTCCCCGGTACATGTGCCCCCATTGCAGAAGTTCGTTCCGCCCTCTTGCGTGGCCACGGCCTGCTCGGGATAGTCGGCATGTTGTATGCATCCCGTATCCTCCGGCCTAAGCCTGCTTCGGATCTCGAAGAGCTCCTTCTGCTGTGCATCTGTGAGAGCGTTCTCGTTACCCAGCAGCTTCGCGACGAGTGAGATCTTGGCAACTGCCTCTAAAGTTTCCATCTTGTAGTAGGCGTCGAACAAGTCTGTCCCCACGGTAAGCGCGCCGTGGTTCGCGAGAAGCATTGCGTCGCACTCGCATATCTTCTTCGCTACAGCCGCCGGAACTTGCTCGGTGGTTGGTGTAGCATATTCCGAGAGTCCGATCTTGCCGAGGTTGAACACCACCTCGGGCAAGGTGATCCTGTCGAATCCCACTCCCGCCACGGCGAACCCTGTCGCCGTCGGAGGATGAGCGTGGACCACTGCCCTTATCCCCGGACGCAGTCGGTATACTGCAAGGTGCATCTTCATCTCGGTGGTGGGCTTCATGAACCCTGAAAGGACTTCGCCTTTCAGATTCACCTTGATAATCTGGTCCGGACTCATGAACCCTTTGCTGACCCCGGTCGGGGTGATCAGGAGTTCGTCCTCGGTGATCCGGGCGCTTATGTTCCCATCGTTGGCCGCCACGAAGTCTTTGGCGTACAGCCGACGCCCAACCTCCACGATAATGTTCCTGAGGTCGCTTTCTGTCGACACCTGGTTTCCTCCAATCAAGGCCAAGGTATCAGGCCTTACCGTACTTATACAGGAACCTGAACCTCTCCTCGTGAACCAAGGAGTCGGGGATGATGCGTTCCCCGACACCCATCTGTTTCATGAACAAGTATAGCTGGGCTGTCTTCTCCAGAACCCTCGCCACGGTCAGAGCCTCGTCCATGTCCTTCCCACAGCAGACAGCACCGTGGTGGGATATGAGGACAGCATTCTTGTCTTCGAGAGTCTGCGCCGCGAGGTTAGCCAGGTCGATGTGGTGGCCCGCGGGTATGTACTCGGGGGTGCACCTGACAGTTCCTCCGATGATCTGCGACTGCTCCTCAACTATCGGAGGTATGTCCATCTCCGCCGCGGCGAACACAGAAGCGTAGAGCGAGTGGTTGTGCACCACGCACCCGATGTCCTCTCTGCGCCGGTAGATTGCTGTGTGCAAGTCGGTCTCTGAAGATGGCACACGGTTTCCTTCGATGACCCGCCCGTTAAGGTCGACGGTGACCAGGTCATCCGGAGTCATCGTATCGTAATTGACTCTGCTGGGAGTGATTATGACACCCGCTTCCGTCCGAACACTGATGTTTCCCCACGTCCCCAGCACCATTCTCTCGGCCTGCATGAACCTGCAGGCATCCACGATCTTCTGTTTGGTTTCTCGCGAGAACGGCTCCATGGTGTCCCTATGCCTCCCCGCTAGTGAGCCTGGCCCGAAGGTCCCAGGTGTCCCAGAGCTGCTTGTAGGTGAGCCGGTAGAGCTCGTAGAGACCCTCATAAAGTGGCTTCTTCTCCGGGTCCGGGTGGTGCCGCCTTGCGGTCCTCACGGTTCGCTTGACTGCCTCTGAGAAGCTCGGGTAGACCCCAGTGGCAACCCCGCAGTTGATCGCCGCCCCCAGGGCCCCCAGTTCCTCACCCTCGGTAATTACCACATCCGCTCCCAGAGCGTCCGCGAAGATCTGACACCAGGCCCGGCTTTTAGCCCCGCCACCGCACAGGTTCACTTCTGCAACAGGGATGGGCATATGCTTGTAGCAGTCGAGCATAGCCATGGCAATTCCTTCGTACACCGCGCGGAGCAAATGGTGGTTCCCGTGGTTCAAGCTTATTCCGGTGAAGCTTGCCCTCGCGCTCGGCTTGACGAACGGAGCGCGCTCCCCTCCGGGGAAGAGGTATGGGTGGAACACGACCCCCTCACTCCCCACCGGGACACTGTCGATTATGGCCGCCGCGTGGTCGTAAACATCATGCCCCGCGTTCCGAGCGTCCGACACTATCTGCCCGCCCATCTCCCTGAAGAACCATTCAAGATTAGGGGTACCTGCCATGGCCGCCATGAGCCGGATCCACCTCGACTCGTCACAGTGGCACAGGGTCATCCCCATCATCTTGGGCTCGAGGAGCGGGGAATCCATGACGACCTCGTGTATGGCCGCAGTGCCCATGATGGTGCACGCCTGGCCATTCTCTATCGCTCCCACGCCCAGGGCACAGGCAGACACATCCATCGGACCGGACGCAACCACCACATCCCCAGATAGACCCAGATCCCGGGCCACCTCAGGGCGGATCTCCGCGAAATTCTGCGGGCACGGCCTGACCTCGGGGTACTTGTCCATGTACTTCTGGATGCCGTAGAGTTCGAAGAGCCGGCGATCGTACTGCCGGGTGCTCATGTTGAGCAGGGGCAGGGACTCATCGGTCTCGTCCGTGCTGGTCACGCCTGTGAGCTTGTAGAAGAGCCAGTCCTTGCAGTGGAATATGACCTGTGCACGCTGGAGGGACTCAGGTTCGTGCTTCTCGAGCCAGCGAACCTGGGCGCTCTGGGACCCTGTGAACACCGAAGTCCCGCAGATTTCGAACGCCGCGTCCGCCGTGCCGTCTGCATGCCAGGTGGCTATCTCCTCACTGGCCCGCCCATCGCACCAGCATATACCCGGGCGCACCGATTCTCCGTTCCTGTCGATCATCCAGGTGCCATCGCCCTGCGCAGTAATGCCGATGCCGATGATGGAACCTGGTTCCACGCTTTGGGCTAGGGTCCGGATGCACGTCCTGACCCATTCCCAGAGCTCGTTCATGTCCACCTCGACCCAGTTGAAGGCGGGTGAAAGGATTTTGGTGGGGATACCGTGGGATTTGATCTCCCGCCCGTCCAAATCGAACAGAACAGCTTTCGTCACAGACGTCCCGGCGTCTATGCCCATGATGTACTTGCCCTTGGCCATGGTAATCCTCCCATCTGCGAGCGGCCGATAATCTATGGCCCTATTTCGATGAGTTTACGAGCGGTATCCTCGTCTGTCACTAGCACGTTAATGTACCTGGCGCGCAGGGCGCCGAGGATCGCCCTGACCTTGACCTCACCACCTGCAACTCCTATCACCTGACCCACCGACCCTAGCTCGTCCGGCTTGAGGCCAACCAGCCTCTCTGACAACCTTGAAGGGACGAGCTTACCGTCAGCATCGAAGTGGCAAGTCAACATCTCTCCCACCGCGCCTCTCGCCACCAACTCCTCGAGTTCCGTCTGGCTCAGGTATCCGGTGAGCAGAAGTGTGGACTGTTCGGAGACATCCCCGATGCCCGCGATCACGATATCGGCGTTTCTGGCCATATCCAGAGTTTCCTGTATGCGCTTCTCTTTCATGAACACATCACGAGTGAGGGGAGAATCCGCTAAGGCAGGGGCCACGAGGTAGTGGCTCTCGGCGCCGAAAACGTCCGAAATGCGGTTCATGACCGCGTAGGGGTGGTGGGCCATGGAAGGGGCGAGTCCGCCCAGCAATGAGACCACCTTCACCCCACGGACCGGCGTTGGTTCCAGGAACTGTGTCATCTGGAAGACGGTCCTCCCCCATGCAGTTCCGATGACGCAGCCCTCCGAGACCAGACTCACAAAATAGTCCGCGCATACCCGCGCGAGATCTCTAACGAGCATCGAACTGTCTGACGGAGACGCGGAGACGCGGGCATCGAGCAAACCGAATCTGGCCTTCAGCTCATCCTCGAGCTCCAGGCAACGAAGCATGGGGTCGTTGATTCGGATCTCGACAATGCCTTCCTTCCGACACTGGGAGAGAAGTCTCTGGACCTTGATCCGGGACAGGCCAAGCTCTTTAGCTATTGCGTCCTGGGTCTCGGATTTGAGATAGTACTTCTGGGCGATCTTCACCTTGAGACGCCTCTGTTCGCTACCTGAGGCCACTGTTCACACCTCACACCGGCGTGCATTTGTTCGTAATCTGATCAAATACACATATTCTCCGGCCGCGAGGCTTCTCCTGCAGCCTCCAGCAAGTCTCGGCTATCGAAATGCCCGGGCGAAAGCTCGAATCTGTTCATCCCCGGCTTCGAACAGGGTCCCACCTGCGAACGGAATGTGCTTCGCTCCCCTTATTGACCCCTGGGCCAGACACCTTCTCGCCTCAACCTTTATGCTCTCCGCGTCCCCGCTGGCGAGGCATGCAGGATCGAACCCTCCCATCAGGACGACATCTTCCCCGAGCTTCCGCCGGACTTCTGCCAGGTCCGCGTCTGCCCAGGTCGACGCCGTCGCGGGAACCAGGGGTTCAAGGACATCTGGGTGTATCCTCGCTATCGAATCAAGGTAAGCCATTACTCTGCCACAGTTGTGGTAGACCGCCACGGCTCCAGACTCCTTGATCACTCGGATCAGGTCCCGGTCCATCTCTTCCCCGTACCGACTATAAGTGTCAGGGGAGATCATGCTCATGGAGGAGTTGTTGATGATGACCACATCCAGCTTCCCGGTGGAACAGAGCCTGGTCAGCGCCGCCGCGCTGTACTCGTGGAGCCTGGCCAGAAGCTTCCGGACCCAGGCTGGCCTCTCCATGAGGTCGATACAGAACTGCTCTGCACCTCTCAAACTCATTGCTTCCTCTATCACCCCGGGGTAGGTGAACATCACCACGCCCCGATCCCCGACCAATTGGCCCAGCCTGATCAGGCGGGATAGATCCAGGTCCGCCGGGTCGGGCCTGAGTGACAGAACCTCCACGTCCTCTTCCTTCTTCAACATGTACTCTATAGGCCATCTCTGGCCCCTCTGACACACTGCCTTCCCGGTAAGCGCTCCCCAGGGCGTGGTCACAGTTCGAACCGCGACCCGCCTCCCTGGCTCATTCGGATCCGGTTCGTACAGCGTGGAACTCCTCCAACGCTGGGTGGCTTCTGGGTTCCACGGCAGCAACGCATCTGGGCAGGAGAACACCGTGCACCCGTGCCACCAGTGCGGAAGCACAACAGGGTCGAGTTCGAGCCGGTCCATAACTTCCAACAGGTACCCCACCCCGGAAAGGTGTAAGACTTCAGGGCCGCCGGCTATCCCCAGGTTCCGTGCTCGCTCCAACAGAAAGCCCACGCTGAACCGGCACGACACAGGCAAAGGGTCTGCCTTCTCTCCGCGCATCGCCCTCAGGAGCCGGTCTCGAGCGCCTTCCATGTCTCCCAACTCCTTATCTCTCCAGACTCCCGCCCCAACTCAATAGAAGGGGCCGGCCCGGCCGGTGTCCTGTCCAATATCCCTTCCCGGGAATACGGTCAGAACCCGCGGCCCCTTGTGCCGGCCCTTTGTGCTTGGGTTACTGCCTTTGCCAGGCCGCCCTCTGCTACTTGGCGTTCAGGATCTCATTGACCAAGTCCGGACCGCCCGGCACCTTGGCCGCGAGCTTCTGCCGGACCGACTCTGTTGCCTTGAGTAAGGCCTCCCGGTCGATCTCGTAGAACTTCATTCCCTCAGCCTTGAGTTTGTTCTCGAACTCGAGGTTCCGGGCAGCCTGCATCTCCCTCTGCTCGCTCCACGCCTGCACCGCAGCATCCTTGAGTGCTTTTCGCTGGGCGTCGGACATCTTGTTCCAGGTCTTCTCGCTCACCAGGATCAGCCAGGGTTCGAACATGTGGCCTGTGCGGGTGGCGTAATTCAGCTGCTCGTAAAGCCTGGGCTCGTAGACGTACTCGTTGATGTTCTCCATTCCCTCAACCACGCCGGTCTGGAGGGAGGTGTAGATCTCACCGAACGGCACAGGAGTCGGGTTGGCTCCCAGAGCCTTGAAGGTCTCAACGTGGACGTCGGACGGAGGGACCCTGATCTTCATCCCCTTGAAGTCAGCAAGCGACTGAATCGGCTTGTTACGGGTATAGGTATACCTGAACCCAGGGAAGCCTGCGGTCAGGGCTCTCATTCCAGTATTCTTGATGAGCCTGTCATTGAACTTGTTGAACAGAGGCCCGTCGATTACTGCTTTAACATGGTCGGTGTCTCTGTAGATGAAGGGCAGTGAGAGCAGGCCTATTGACGGCTCGAACACGCCGAGGTTGCCTGGGGAGGCGATGCAGATATCCAGTACACCCGCCATGAGCTGCTCTATCATCTCCCGCTCCTGCCCGAGGACACCGCCGTGGAACACCTTCATCTCGAGAGTCCCGGCGCTGTTCTTCGCGACGAGTTCGGCCATCCGGTCGAAGGACACTCCTATGACGCTGGCTGCGGTGTTCTGGTTCGCCGCGGTCAGTGAGATCTTCGTTTGCGCCGATCCTCCTGACGCCATGGCCAGGATCAGGGATAGCGTCAGGGCGCATAGCACCAGTCTAGTTCGGAATCTGTTCATCATGTGGCATCTCCCTCCTGCGATAATTGGTCTTGGGCCGCTCTCCGGATCTATCGGACCTGCACCGCTACAGTTGTTTACATCCACCTCCTGTTCGCACACTAGTCCTCCGCGCCGAACCCACAGGCCCTATCTCATTACGAGACCAGGTAGGAACAGCACGAGTCGTGGGAAGAGGACTGTCAGGACGAGCACGAGAACCATGACTCCTACCTGCGGGATGAGGGTGCGCAGTGTAGACTTTAGCGTGGTCTTGCCGATTGTGCATGTGAGGAACAACAGCATCCCCACAGGGGGTGTCACCAGTCCAATGATCAACGCGACAGTCGCTGTGACTCCGAAGTGGACCGGGTCTATCCCGAAATGCATCGCTATGGGGTAGAGAAACGGTATTACTATGATCGCAGCGGACGTCGCTTCCATGAACATCCCTATCACGAGAAGCAGGGCGATGATAACCAAGTGCGCCACAAGCTGAGTGTGAGCGACTTTCTCGATCCACCCGGTCATCAGTACGGGGAGGCTCTCCCGGGCCATGATCCAGCTGAAGATGGAGGCAGTGGCGAGGACGATCACAGCGACCGCAGTTGACTGTGCTGAGCGTGACAGTATGTCCACGAGATCTCGAGCCGTCATCTCCTTGTAGATAAACAGGCCCAGGATGATGCTGTATACGACGGCCAGCACTCCTGCCTCGGTGGGGGTCACTACCCCGAATACGATCCCCCCGAGGATGATCAGCGGGGTGACCATTGCGAGAGCAGCATCTTTGGCCGCTCCCACAAGTTCTTTGACTCCAGCGCGAGGCTTTGTGGGTATCCCTCTATTCCTGCAGTAAAAGTAACTGACGACCATCAGGCCAAGGCCTATCATGATCCCAGGGACGAACCCTCCAAGGAACATCCCGCCCACAGAGACGCCCGTGATGGCCCCGAGGAGCACCATGAAGAGGCTCGGGGGGATTATGTTCCCTATGCACGCCGAGGTAGCAGTGATGGAGACGGAGAACTCCGAATCATAGCCCTCCTTGACCATGGCAGGAATGAGCATCGCCCCGATGGATGAGACATCCGCGGCGGACGACCCGGATATCCCAGCGAACAGCATGCTCGCGACTATGTTGACCTGGGATAGCCGATCAAGTCCGATTTCTGGTGTAAAATCCCTCCGGTAGCTGACGGCCGAAATCAG
>JANLFS010000024.1 GCA_024655925.1 Bacillota bacterium
TTCATGCGATGTTCGATCACCACGACCGTGATGCCCATGTCCCTGACCTTGAAGATCAGTTGAACCAGGCGGTCGATCTCGCCTCCGGACATGCCTGCGGCAGGCTCGTCCAGCAGAAGCAGGGTGGGCTCGGTGGCAAGTGCTCTGGCGATCTCAAGCAGGCGCCTTTGGCCATATGGCAGGCTGGGCGCGAGGATGTCCTCGCGGCCCGAAAGCCCAACGAGGTCCAGAAGGCTCCTGCACTTATCGATGTTTGCCCGCTCTTCGGCGCAAGCAGCGCGAGTCCGAACCACCGAGGGGAAGAACCCAGCTCGGGTCCTGCAATACCTGCCGGCCATGACGTGGTCAAGCACGCTCAGCGTGTTGAACAGCCTGAGGTTCTGGAAAGTACGGGTGATCCCCGAGCGCGCAATACGCGCTCGCGACAGACCGGCGATCTCCTCGCCCATGAATCGAACAGACCCCGCGGTGGGCTTGTAGACTCCTGTGATCACGTTGATGCAGGTGGTCTTGCCGGAACCGTTCGGCCCTATGATCGCGCATATCTGGCCCTGCCCGACTTCGAAGGAGAGATCATCTAGCGCTCTCACCCCTCCGAAATGCCTGGACAAGTTGGACACCTGAAGAACAGCAGCCACGGCGTTTCGCCCTTCTGTCATCGAGTTGACGCCGCCTTCCCCGCCCGTGGGAGCCTCACCAGGACCCAGTAATAGGCGTTTCGCAGGGCCATCACGAGGCCTCCGGGTTGATAGATCAGAGTAATCAAAATGAGAATTGCATAAACCGTTAGATATTTTTCTCGCATAAACCTGAGAAGCTCGGTCAAGGTTGTGAGAAGGCTGGCGCCCAGAACTGACCCTGGGACGGAACTCAGCCCGCCGACAACGAGCATGCACATGAACAGAGAGTTGTAGTCGAAGGTGTAGATCTCGGGGCTTATGAACCGCTGGAAGCTCGCAAACAGCGACCCTGCGACCCCGGTGTACACCCCGCACATCACGAAGGCCAGGAGCTTAGTTCTGAGGGGATCTATTCCCAACATCTCCCCGGCGAGCTCATCGTCGCGAACCACCTTGAACGCCCGCCCGAACCTGGAATCCTCTATCAACACGGCAAAGACTACCAGGGCCAGCGCGATGACTAAGGCCATGTAGTAGAACTCGACATTGGTGTCGATGGCATGCCCAGCAATGACAGGCCTCGGAATGCCCATTACTCCCCATACCCCGTTGGTCAGGGAGGTCCAGTTCTTCAGAACGTCCCCCACAACGATGATGAAGCCGAGGGACATCAGGGCTAGGTAAAATCCGCGGAGCTTCAATGTTGGAAGTCCGAGGACAAACGCCAACGCGGCAGTCGTGAGGACCGTAACCGGGACAGCCTGCCAGAAAGTCAGTCCGGCCTTGGTAGTGAGAAGTGCCGTCGCATAACACCCGACCGCGAAGAACCCCACTGTGCCGAGGAAGACCTGCCCCGCAAAACCCAGGACGAAATTGAGGGCCATTACGAGGACGATGTTGACCGTCATGTTGTTCAGAACGAATGTGACGTAGGGATCGTTGAGGACGATCGGCGCCACGAACAAGACGATGAAGAGCAGCGCCAGAAGCGCATTCCTATCTTTCTTGGGCATTGCATCACCCCCGCTTAAAGGCCGCTCTGCTCTCTTCGCTTGCCGAAGAGTCCTTCGGGGCGAAAGAGGAGGAAACCAATTATCACGATATATACAATGGCTTCCTTGTAGAGCGAAGAGATGTAGCTCGCTCCGAAAATCTCGCAGACTCCGAGGATCAAACCTCCCGCAAAGGCCCCGGCCAGTTCTCCAAAAGACCCCACTATGCAGGCGCCGAACCCTTTGAACCCCAGGGCGGAGAGGCTTGGAGCGATCACGAAAATCGGGGCAATCATCATGCCAGCTATTCCACCCAAGATTGAGCTGTAGGCGAAGGTCATGGAGACCGCGAGATCGGCGTCGATGCCCATGAGTGATGCCGTGTCCTTGTCCTGCGCGACTGCCCTAAGCACCTTTCCCAGAGTGGTCCGCTTGAACAGATATGTCTGCACTCCCAGGAGGAGCAGGGTAACCACAATGATGAAAATGCTCTGATAAGGTATTGACACGGAGCTCAGCTTCATCAGCCCCTGCCCGAACGGGCCGACGGTCCCCTGGGGGTACGGCCCCCACACAATGAGTGCCAGGTTCCCGAGGAGCATGCCCAGGGCGACCAGACTCACAAGGACCGTCCGTATGTGCGCACGCTTGAGAGGCCGGTAGAAGAGCCACTCGCACACCATTCCAAAGGCGGCCATGACCACGATCAAGCTGACGAAGGCAAGCAGGAAGGGTAGCTTCATGACGTTTGTGAAGGTCACGCCGAAAACGAACGCGCCGACCATGACGAAGCTGCCCTGGGCCAGGTTGACGAGACCAACCGCGTTCCAGATGAAGCTGTACCCCAGGGCTATGAGCCCATAGGCACAGCCAAGCGCGAGGCCGTTTATAAGCTGCTGTATGACAATACTCATGCGTTCCGAGTCTCCTTTGCGGAGTATCGGGGGCGGGGCAGGGCACCAGCCGGCTGCCCTCCCCGCCCTGAACTGTCGCGTGGGTTTGCCCTCAGAGACGTCGGGACGTTAGCCCCTTACTCTCTGGATCACCTCGTGTTTACCGTTGTTGATCTTGACCAGGAGAAGCTCCTGAACTGTCTCGCCGTTCGGGGCGACATCGTAGGTAAGCCCAGTCGCGCCCTTGAAGCCTTTGATCGTCATGAAGGCGTCGCGAACCTTGGCGTGGTCGGTCGAACCCGCGATCCGGATGGCCTCGGCGAGCATGTAGACTGCATCGTAAGCTAGTGGGTCGAAGAAGTCGTATGGAGGAACACCATACTTCTTCTTGTGGTTTGCGATGAATTGCTGCACTTTGGGATCGGGATTGTCTTCAGTGAACGTGACAACTGCGTAGGTTCCGTCAGCAGCGGGCCCGGCCACGTCCATGAAAGGCTTGGTTGCGCCGACGCTGCTCATGAAGATCTCCACCTCAGGGCAGAGCTGCCGCGCCTGGCGGACCAGGATGCCAAGGTCAGGCAAGCCGGAGAAAATGGCCATGGCTTGGGCACCCGACCTCTTGATGTTCAGGAGCTGGCTTGAGAAGTCTTTGTCCTGCGGGTTGTGGGCAACAGTGGCCACAGGAGTTATCCCTTTTGCCTTGAGTGCTGCGACCAGGTTGTCCTTTCCGCCGACACCGTACTGCTCGCTCATGAAGAACACAGCAATCTTGTTGTAGCCTTTGACATCGACCATATAGTTCGCGAGGACGCTGGATGTCAGCTGGTCAGGTTCGCGAACCCGCACGATCCAGGGATTTCCGAGTTCCGTAAGACGCGTGGCACTGCCCATGGCGATCTCGAGTATCTTGGCGTCCCTCACCATCCCCTCGATGCCCAGCACAACGGTGCTGGCGTGGCAGCCGAGAAGCGCGTCGACCTTGCTCCCGAAGATAAGCTTCTGAGCAGCGGTGCGGCCTATTGCTGCATTGCCTTCCGTGTCCTGCCAGTCGATCTGGAATGTCACTCCGTTCACTCCGCCGGCCGCGTTTATCTCCTCGATGGCGAGGCCTGCCCCGCTCACCATGGACTGGCCGTACCCCGATTGAAGAGACGCCAGGCCACCGATTTTGAAGACCTTAGGGGCTCGGGCTCCCCCGCCTGCGGACATTGCGAGGAGGAGCATTGCCAGCACTGATGCGACTACCAACTTCTTCAAGGTTGTTCCCCTCCTTATGAAGGATTGTTCAGCGAGAATCGATGAGAGATCTACCCACGTCCGGACTCCACGCATTCCCCCTCCACGAAGTCAGTACTGAAGCGCTTCGAGCGCCACCTCCGCGAGAACCCTGGCTCCGGTTTCCAGGACCTCCTCGGGAACCAGGAACTTCGGGTGGTGAAGGGGCACGCGCTCGCCAGAGAGCGGCGCCGCCCCAAGCCAGATGAGTATGCCTGGCACGAGCCGGGCGAAATAGGCGAAATCCTCCCCAACCATGGAAGGAGAACTGACCTCGACCACGTCCCCCGCGCCGACCACACGGGAGCACGCCCGACGTGCGATAAGGACCATATCCTCGTGGTTCACCACAGGAGGGTAACCGCGGGAGTAGGTGACCTCCGCGGCGACCCCAGTCGCCTGTGCGAGGGCCAAGGCACGCGCCCGGATCTGAGCCTCGATGCGATCCCTCGTGGATTCTGTAACCGTGCGCACGGTGCCTACGATCTCGGCCGTCTCCGCAACGATGTTGAAGGCTGTCCCGGACACGAGCCGGCCCACGCTCACGATGGCCGGTTCCAGAGGGTCTATCTTCCGCGACACGATCTGCTGGAGCCCGTTCACGAACTCGCACGCTGCCACCAGGGCGTCCACGGCATTGTGAGGAGTGGCTGCATGCCCCCCTCTGCCGGTGAGGACCACGGTGAACTGGTCCATCGCGGCCGTCACCGGGCCGCGCTTGATCCCCACCTGCCCAACGGGAAGATCCGGGTTGACGTGCATCCCAATTACCCGATCCACCTTGGGGCAGTCCATAACTCCTTCGCGGATCATGGGATCTGCCCCGCCCGGATACTCCTCGGCGGGTTGGAAAATGAGCTTGACTCGCCCGTGAAGCCGGCCTGCACGCGCCTCCTCCGAAAGAAGCATTGCTGCCCCCAACAGCATCGCCATGTGGGTATCGTGCCCACATGCATGCATCACCCCGGGGGTGAGAGATGCCCACTCGACTCCGGTGGCCTCGGCAACGGGGAGGGCGTCCATGTCGGACCGAAGCGCCACGGTCGGGCCTGCGGAGTCACCTTCTACAACCGCAACTACACCTGTTCCGGCAACCCCGGTTCTAACCGGGAGGTCGAGGTCTCGGAGGAAGCCGGCCACGTAGCTAGAAGTCCTGGTCTCATTGAAAGCTGTCTCGGCCAGCTGGTGCAAGTTCTTGCGCGCCTGGATTATCGCAGCCGTTATCTGAGTCAAACCGCATCGCCCCTATCCAACATGCCGCCCCGTTTTCTTTGATTCTACCCAGAGCCCATTGCGCCTTTGTGGCATCCCACAAAAAGGCTCGTCCCGATTCTGTGGTGCGACACAGCAGGCCGAGAGAACTCAGAGTTGAAATATGTGTAACACTACAACATCTCTTAATGCAGTGACGCTATTCAAGATTCACTGGAGGCGATTCGTGCACGTGCAACCGCGGATTCTTGGGCTTCTGCACACTACAAGGCTTGTAATCGACTTGGTGCACGGCGAGGTCCAACGTGAACTGCCAGAGGTCCGCCTTGTGCATGTGTTGGATGAGACTCTACTTATCCAGTTCGCCAGAGTTGGGGGAGTGAACGCAGAAGTAAGAAGGAAGGTAGTCTCAATGGCCCGCTCCCTTGAGGAGGCGGGTGCCGGGGCGATCCTGGTTACGTGTTCGAGCCTGGGGAACGTGGTCTACGAAGCGCGAAACTTCGTGGAGATTCCAGTCATGAAGGTCGACGAACCCATGGTGGAAGAGGCTGTCGCCCGTGGCGGTACCGTGGGGGTCCTTGCGACGTCCATCTCGGCCTTGCGTGGAACGGGCGAACTCATAGAGGTGGTGGCGGGGAGGGCTGGCCGCACTCGGAAGGTGGAAGTCTGTGATTTCCTGTGCGCTGATGCAGCCAAGCGCTTGGAGGAAGGGAGGGATGAGTTCGAACGCTACCTGGCCAGGGAGGCGCTGAAGGCGTCACGCGAGGTAGATATCCTGGTGGTCTCCCAGCTTTCTATGACCGGACTCACCAGATGGCTTCCGGACGAATGCTCGAACGTACTTACTGCCCTGCCATACGCGGTCAACAGACTCAAGCCGCTCATGGGACAATAGACGCAGCAAGGAGCAACTTGTGGAGGGTACTTGATTCATAATGAGCACTGCACCCATCATAGACTTACAGATTCTGAGGTCTCGCGCCCTTTCCGAAGCCGAGTCCAAGAGAGCGCTCGTGCGGGAGATCGGTGATACGCTGCACACGAACCCCGAGGTGGCATTCGAGGAACACAAGTCGTCGGAGTATCTCGCGGAAGTCCTCGAGTCATCAGGGTTTGAAGTATCGAGACGCTACTGCGGTTTGCCCACTAGCTTCAAGGCTTGGGCCTCGGGAGAGGGCCCAGGTCCCACACTAGCTCTCATAGCGGAGTACGACGCGCTTCCTGTGGTAGGTCACGGCTGCGGCCACAACCTGATAGCCGCGGCTGCCGTAGTGGCGGCTGTCGCCCTCAAGCCTCTTCTCCCTGAGGTAGCTGGCCAACTCGTGCTCATTGGTGCCCCGGCTGAAGAGTCCGGCGGCGGCAAGGCGCTCCTGGTCGAAAGAGGCGGCTTCGATGGGGTGGATGCAGCGATGATCGTTCACCCCAGCCATCAGTCTTTTGTGAGGCTTCGAAGCCTCGCGTGGGAGCCGGTGCGGATTAGTTTCCGGGGTAAGTCCTCTCACGCCTCTGCGAGTCCCGAGAAAGGGATCAACGCACTCAACGCACTCATTGAGACTTTCAATTCCATAAACGCCCTTCGCCAGCACGTCACCTCGGATGTAAGGATCCACGGAGTGATCACACACGGCGGTGAGGCACCCAATGTGGTTCCCGCGCTGGCCACTGCTGATTTCCTGATCAGAGCGGCCACCGTCAGCTACTTGAAGGAGGTCGTGGAGAAGGTGAAGCGGTGCGCAGAAGGGGCTGCGCTGGCAACTGGCGCCACACTTGAGTTCGAGATTACGGGTCCGACATACGCACCGATGAAGAGCAATCCGCCTCTTGAGGAGGCATATGCCCGGAACATGAACACTGTGGGCCTGTGCGGCAGAATCGAGGAGCGCACTGGGGGTCTGGGATCGACAGACGTGGGGAATGTGAGCCAGGTGGTGCCCACAGTCCATCCATTCTTCAGCATCAGCAGCACGCCGATTGCGTCCCACAGCATCGAATTCGCCCAGGCAGCAGCATCGGACTTCGCATACGACCAGACGCTGCGCGTTGCGGAGGCGATGGCATTGACCTGTGTGGACCTGTGGTGCGATGCCGATTTACTTGCCCGGGTTAAGGAAGCGTTTGCCAGAGGAGGGGATGACCGGACCGGATATGCCTGTCGATAGCCAGCGTGTCAAGTGTCAAGAGAAGAAGCAAACATCTGGGAAAGGAGAGCAGGAAACATGGTTAGAAGAATGTGCGCTATGATTCTGGGCTGTCTACTCATCCTGGGCATGGTCGGAACGGCCGGATTCGCCGCTCCCAAGACGGTCAAGATAGGTGTCATATGTCCGGTGACGGGACCCTCGTCCACTTTCGGAACGGGAGTCAAGGATGCAATCGCCATCGCTGAGGACAAGCTCAAGGCGTCAGGCGGTATCAACGGCATGCAGGTCGAGTTCATTGTGCTCGACGATAGGGCGAACCCTGCAGAGGCGGTCGCCGCGGCCGAACGCCTCATCCACCGTGAGGGCGTGTCCGTCCTTCTGGTTCCCGTCATGAGCTCGGTGGTTCTCGCTGTCATGGAGGTGGCCGAGGCCAACCAGATCCCCCTCGTGACATCAGGCGCCACTGCAGAGAGCATCACTCAGAAAGGGTACAAGTACATCTTCAGAACCTGCGCCACAAACGCTACGCAGGCGTCCACCATGGTGCCTTACGTCATGGAGCGGTTCAGCCCCAAGACTGCCGCAATCATCTACGAGAACAGCGACTACGGTGTCAGCCTCAAGGACAACACCACTGCAGCCCTCAACGCCGCAGGTGTGAAGGTCGTCGGTACAGAGCACTATATGCGCGAATCAGTCGACTTCAGGACTCAGCTCACAAAGCTGAGGGCTCAGAAACCCGATGTGCTGTTCATGGCCTCCATCACCGCCGAAGCGGTCCAGATCATGCGGCAGCGCAAGGAACTTGGCTGGAACGATGTCAAGCTGGTGGCGTTCAACGGCATAGGCGCGGACACCGTCCAGCTCGCCGGAGACGCGGCTGAAGGCCTCCTCTTCATCAGTGGGTTCGAGGCCAACCTGCCGGACCCCGTCGTCCAGGGGTTCGCCAGCGACTGGCAGAAGAAGTACAACAAGCCCATCAACCCGACTGGTGCCGCCGCCTACAACGCAATACTGGTCATCCTGGACTCCATCGGAAGGGGCGGATCGACCCCGAAGGGCATCCGGGACGCCATCGCGGCGACCAAAGGATTCCACGGGATGGGTGTAGAGATCTCCTTTAGCCCGAGTGGGCAGGCCGAGTCATCCTGGATCGTGATCGAGGTGGTCAAAGGGGAGCGGGTCATCCGCAAGTGGTAATGCTAGCTGGGTAGTGTCCCTCGCGCCCAGGCGGGCGCCGGCACGAATCAAGTTGCCCGCCTGGGTGCGAGTCCTTTTCGTTGGGGGGTGACAGGCTTTGATCGTGGTCCTGCTGCAGCAGATCGTCAATGGGTTGATCATAGGAGGCATCTACTCGCTGACCGCGGCGGGGGTGGCCCTCACATACGGGGTCTTGCAGGTGCTCAACCTGTCGCAGGGTGACATGTACATGGTGGGTGCGTATATCGCCCTGGCGCTCGTAGTTGGGCCCAAACTCCCTTACGGCCTGGCGGTAGTCGCCGCGTTTCTGGGAATAGCCCTGATAGGGCTGGTCACGGAGCGGGTGGCCCTCAGGCCGGTCAGGCGAAGCGGCACCATATACGCGTACATCACGACATTCGCAGTCTCGTTCATCCTGCAGAATGTCGCGATCCTCGTATGGACCGCCGACCCAAGGCTCTTCCCTACCAGGTACACGTCGGTCACGCTGTCCGTGGGCGGCGTGAGCTTCACTCTGCAGCAACTGATAGTCTTCATAGCGTGTTGGGCGATTATCGGCGCCTTGTACTACTTGCTCAGGTTCACCAAAATGGGCCTTGCCATCAGATCAGTGTCGCAGAGCATAGACACTGCGAGCCTGATGGGGATTCCGGTGAACCGCACGATCTCCCTGACATTCGCGCTTGCGACCGGGCTTGCGGGTGTCGCAGGGGCCCTGATCGGCCCGAGCCTTCTGGTCTACCCGGCCATGGGCTCGCTTACTGGGATGAAGATATATGCGGTGATTCTCATGGGTGGGCTGGGCAATGTGTTCGGGGCCACTATGGCGGGATTTCTCTTGGGCGCCATCGAGGGAGTGTGTGCCGCTTTCGTGGGGTCAACTTTCCGCGACGTGCTGCCGTTCGTGGCCATCATCGCCATTCTTCTATACAAACCGAGCGGTCTCTTCACGCGGTCAACCAGTTAGAGACAGGAGTGCAAGCTGATGGAACAGGCGCGTGCAAAACGGTCATTTCCTCGGGTGGGAGTCGCGCTTCTTATCCTTGTGCTCCTTTTCGTCCCGAGGGTAGTGTCTAACCCCTACTCGCTGCACATCCTCATAGCTTCTGGCCTTGCCGTGATCCTGGCGTCCAGCTTCAACCTGGTTACCGGGTTCACGGGGCAGCCAGTGTTCGGGATGGCGGCATTCTATGCTGTGGGAGCATATACCTCTGCTCTGCTTGCGATCAAGTTCAAGTTGGCTTTCTGGGTGACTCTCCCCATTGCCGGACTGGTCGCTGCGGTCCTGGGAGTGGTGATCGGCCTTCCAAGTCTCCGCCTGAAGAAGTTTTTCCTGGCAATCACCACGATCGCTTTCGGCGAGGTGGTGCGCCTGACCCTCCTCAACTGGGTTGGAGTCACCCGCGGTCCGATGGGGGTTACGGGAATACCAGCACCCGCACCGATCTGGCTTCCCATCATCGGGCGGGTCGTGTTCAACAACAAGGTGAACTACTACTACCTGATGCTGGGCCTGGTGGTGTTCGTCGTGGCGTGCATATCCAGCATCATGAACTCCCCCGTGGGCCGGGCTTTCCTTGCCACACGTGATGACGAAGATGCCGCCCAGACGTGCGGGATTGACACGAGGTTCTACAAGATCCTGTCGTTCACATTGGCCGCGGGGTTCACCGGGATGGCCGGGGCTTTCTATGCCCACTATTTCCGGTACATCAGCCCCAACAGCTTCGGATTCACGGAGTCGGCCATGGCGGTTACCACTGCCCTCGTGGGGGGCCTGCGGACCATAGCCGGGCCGATCGTGGGTGGGGTTCTCCTCACCGCAGTGCCCGAGTTCCTTCGCTCCCTCGCTGACTACCGGCTGATCATCTACGGCGGGACTCTTCTTCTGACCCTCGCGTTCTGGCCCAACGGGATCGTCGGGGGTATAACGAGCACTGTGAGCCGGATGCAGGAGCGGGCATCCTCCCGCGCGATAGGGGGGAAAGCACGATGAGTCTTCTGGAAACGACTGCAGTGTCCAAACGATTCGGCGGGCTCACTGCCGTGAACGAGGTCGACCTCAAGCTTGGGCAGAACGAGATCCTGGCGGTCATCGGCCCGAACGGGGCCGGGAAGACCACCTTCTTCAACTGCATCACGGGAGTGCTCCCAGTGACGTCAGGCAAAGTCATGTTCGATGGGATGGACATCACTGACGAGAAGCCGTGGACCATTGCGAGACTGGGAATATCCCGCACTTACCAGAACATCAGGCTCTTCGGCAAGGCGACCGTCCTCGACAATGTGAGAATAGGACACCACAAGCACATCAGGTCGGGATTCTGGGCCTCGCTTCTCAAGACTCCTGCCATGAGGGCTGAAGAACGGGCCATAACAGAAAGGTGCCGGGAGATCCTGGAGTTTGTCGGCCTTACGCACAACCTGACAGACCTGGCGGAGAACCTCTCCTACGGCGACCAAAGGCGCCTCGAAATTGCCCGGGTCCTTGCGATGAAGCCCAAAGTCGTGCTGCTCGATGAGCCCACTGCGGGGATGAACCCTGATGAGACCTTGAGGACTTGTGCATTGATAGAGTCCATCAGGGACATGGGCGTCAGCATCCTCATAATCGAGCACGACATGAACGTGGTCATGGGCATATCCGACAGGATTGTCGTGCTGAACTACGGGGCCAAGATCGCCGAAGGCACCCCTGAGGAGATCAGAGGCAACGAACAGGTCATCGAAGCCTACCTCGGGAAGGAGGGCGAGTGATGCTCAAGCTTTCCAACGTGGAGGTTCACTACGGGAACATCCGCGCCCTCAAAGACGTGAGCCTCGAGGTCCACGAGGGTGAGATCGTCTGCTTGCTGGGCAGCAACGGGGCTGGAAAGACCACAACCCTCAGGTGTATCTCCGGCCTGCTAAGACCGTCCAGGGGGGAAGTGATCTTCCAGGGCAAGCGCATCAGCGGCATAAGCCCCGACAGGATTGTGGCGATGGGTGTCGCCCATACCCCTGAGGGAAGAGCGATCTTCCCACAGTTCACCGTGTACGAGAACCTTCTCGCCGGCGCTTACCTCAGAAATGATAGGAGCGGTATCCAACAGGACGTAGAGAGGATGTTCAACAAATTCCCTAGGCTGGGAGAGCGCAGGGCGCAGCTTGGAGGAAGCCTGTCAGGTGGAGAGCAGCAGATGTTGGCCATCGCCAGGACTATGATGTCCAGGCCCAAGCTGATCCTCCTGGATGAGCCGTCCATGGGGCTTGCGCCGGTGTTGGTGAACGAGGTCTTCGAGATGATCCGGGATCTTCACAGCGAGGGCACCACCGTTCTCCTGGTGGAGCAGAACGCCAGAAAGGCATTGGCCGTTGCAGACAGAGGCTACTTACTGGAGACCGGGCGCATAACCCTTGCTGACACCGCACAAAAGCTTCTCGCCGATAAGAGAATGATCGAAGGCTACCTGGGCGGGTCGGGGTACCGGCGAAAGGCTGCTGCCACAAAAGGGAGTGACCGGGCAAGTTGAAACTGGCATACATGGTTGCCACGCCGGACATAATCAGCCGCCGGGCGCTTGGGTACCACGGCGATCTCGAGGCGTCGGTCAACCTGCTCCGTGCTCTGGCCTATGACGGCATAGAACCCACCATGGCCAACCCTGATGTTCTCGACCGCGACTGGGTTTATGAGGTTCTCCGACGATCGGGGTTGGATGTGCCATTGATCTGCACAGGTGAAGTCTGGGGGCAGGAGGGCCTGGGCCTAGTGGACCCGGATCCAGAGACCCGCACCCGGGCCCTCGACCGGATCAGGGCGATCATCAGATTCGCTGCCCCCCTTGGGGCGGCCGTGAATATCGGGAGATCTCGCGGCAGGTATGTCGAGGGTGTGCCAGCTGAGAAAACGGAGCAGTGGGCCGAGGAAGCGTTCCGGGCATTGGCCGACTACGCCCAGGATCTTGGGGTCACTATAGTCCTAGAGCCCATAGCGGCCCATGTCTGCAATCTCATAAACTCCACCCAGGACGGAATCGAGTGGGTCCGTAGGGTGGACCGTCCGAATTTCCGGCTGATGCTTGATGTCTACCACATGAACATCGAGGACGCCACGCCGATCGAGGAGAGCATCGAGGCCGCCGCACCCTACATCACCTACGTGCACCTCTGTGAGACGAATCGCAAACCCCCGGGGTGGGGGCACATGGATTTCGCCAAGGTCATCTCCGCCCTGCGGGCGGCAGGGTACGATGGGTATGTCTCCGCCGAGGTGTTTAACTTCCCAACGCAGGAAGAAGCAATCCGTCAGTCTGCAGCGGTCCTCCGCCCGCTGGTGTCGGCGGGCTGATCTGAGGCGAACACCGTGTGCAACTTCAGGCCCGCCCAGAGGTTCAACAGCGTCTCCCCGGAGAAGATGTCCACTCCGATGAGTTCACCCACCTTGCGCAGGCGGTACCTGAGCGTGTTCTCATGGATGTAGAGCTTCGCAGCGGCTGCTGATGCATTCATGTTGCACTGAAAGAAGGCGTCCAGCGTCCCCAAGAGGTCTGTTCCGTGGCGGGCGTCGTAATCCGCGAGCGGCGCAATCCACTCCGTGTGGAACTTGCGCTGCTCGTTTGTCCTGTTGTGGCCGCAGAGAACACGGAATATGCCAAGATCATTGTAGTGAGTCACGCGGCCGGGGCCGAAGACCTTGCGCCCGAGTGCCATGGCCTCTGTGGACTCCCGGTAGGCCCTGGGAAGTGTCCCCAGATCCTCGGCGACCCGGCTTATCCCGAGAGAGACCGTGAGCGGGCTCAACCTCTTTGCTGCCTCGGCCCTGATCGCCTCCGCCATGGTTCTTGCCATATTGTCGGATACTTGAGGCTCGGCGCCAGGCTCAACGGGCAAGAGAAGGATTATGCTATCACTTCGGTCTGCTCCGAGCAGCCTCTTGCCACTTATGGCCTGGGTGGAGTTGAGGATCCTCAAGAACCGGTCTTTGAGCACTCTCATCGCATGGTCGTCGTAGTTGGACGTCTCGACGTAGTATCTCTCGAACCCGTCGATGTCCGCGACCATGACCACGTGCGGCTTGGTGAGGTCCCAGTCGAAGGCTTCCCCCCGCCTTATCATAGCCTGTCGGCATTCAAAGTTGCCCATCACCAGGTCCTCAATGAAGCTGTTCCGAAACCGCCTTTCCACTTCCTCGCTGGCCATCCTCTGCATGGTATCGAGGGCACAGACCGTTGCGGCCTGCTCCACCGCCATCAGGTCCGTCTCCGGCAGGGGGTCTGGGCCACCGAACACTACAACGTACCCGTAGGTACTGTTCCTGATCATGACAGGGGCGAGGATGACGTCTCCGCTCCTCCTCACATCACCTGAGATCTCGAATCCCGCCGGCCTCCCCTCCGCCCAGGCAGCCGCCAGGACATGTGGGCTGATTTCAGGAGCTCCGGCGCAGGCAGGTCCGCCATCTGTGTGGGGTGAGTAGACTGCGAGGCGGTGAAACGTCTTGTCTGTTATCATGACCGGCCGGTTGACCAGGCAGGCCAGGTCCTGGGCTATGTCATCCAGGCTGCGCCCATCGAGAACAAGCCTGATGAACCTTCGGTGAACCTCGCGGGATCGCTCCAACACAGTGATCTGCCTGTCCAGTACTTCGTTGAGGATTGGGTTTATCACGTCTACCCATGCGACCGCATAGGGGAGCTCTATCAACGGCATGGACAAGAGATTCGCCTGCTCGATCATGACCTCCGGTATCCTGTCCAGGAAGCGTCTGGGCTTGATCCCCAGGGCCGAGACACCCAACCGGTTCAGATTGGGCAGAAGCTTCTCCTGCAGGGACTCATCGTTCCTGAGAAAGTAAGCCGTGGTCAGGATGAACTCATGGCCCTTGATCCACTGGTCCCCTCCGGGAGCGTCCATGACTGTGACGTAATGGACCGGCCTGTCCAGTCCGTCTGCGCCCCCCATCACCCGGGCACCTTTGAGGCATGGAAGCTCGAGCGCGTCGCGCACTCGGAAACTGGTGGACGTTTCGTTCGTCATGATGCAGCGACCTCCAAGAGGACTTTCGGGTATATTCACGAAGGCCCGGCCCCATACCTCCTTTCGTCCGCCCGGGTTGCCTGGAATTTCACCTACATGACTGGGAGAAAGGTGATGGTGGCAAGTTGCGCTTGACCTGACGCAGGTGGTAATATAGATCTAGCGCGGGACACAGGCCCGCGCCTGGAACCTCAAGGTCTATGCAGGCTCTCCGAGCCGGTCTTCCTAATGAGCGATCCGTCACGGATAGCTCGATGGGGGCCGGCCGTGCCCGGGCGCAGCCCGGGTGAGGGTGCCGCGGGAAACCGCCGCACCTCCCATGTTTGGAAAGGAGAGCGGACCACCCCGCGACTGTTCGCGCCAGGGTTGCCGCTCGTCCGGCCCTGGTGCTTTCTTTTCATCTGGGACGGTGGTCGAAATGGACGCATCCCTCATCGTTGATGCCACGGCTCTATCGCTCAAGGTCTCGGTTGGGGCCACTGCTCTCGCTGCCCTCGTGGGCGTTCCTGCAGGCAGTTGGCTGGCGCTCGGTTCGTTTCGAGGTCAGGGCAGTTTGCGCTCTCTAGTCTGGGGGCTCACAGGCCTCCCACCGGTCGTTGCTGGGCTCCTCGTCTATTTGCTGCTGTCTCGGAGCGGCCCTTTGGGATCATTGGGGCTCCTGTATACTCCCAAAGCGATGCTCGCCGCTCAGTTTGTCCTGGTAACACCGGTAATTGTTGCCCTGACGGATTCCGCGGTACGCTCGGTCCCAGCTGCAGCGTCCGAGGCCGCAAGGGCCCTGGGCGCGACAGAATACCAGGTAAGGACGGCGTTGCTCAAGGAAGCGAGAGGTGGGGCGCTGGCTGCAGTCATGACCGGACTCGGGCGCGCGCTCGCGGAGGTCGGAGCAGTGATGCTCGTAGGTGGGAACATCCTGGGCCGGACCAGAGTGCTCACCACCGCGATTCTTCTCGAGACCAGGCAGGGGAACTTCGGCAACGCCTTGGCCCTGGGGGCCATCCTGGTATCCCTCTCCGTGCTTGTCAACGCCACGGCGCGAGCCATGTCTGCAGGATTTGCACGATGGGAGGCGGGATCAAGGTGACGGCAGCCCCCAGCGGGTGGGTGTTCAGAGGCACGCGGGTCTCGCGGGACGGTGAAGTCCACTTGGATGTGCCGGACTTGCGCATATCCGGCCAGGGCGTGACCTGCGTGATAGGACCTAACGGGGCGGGGAAGACGACACTCTTACGCCTGCTTGCAGCTGTGATCGCCCCCACGGCCGGACAGATCTGGTGGAACGGCTCCGATATCTGGTCGGACGGCGACCGGGGCGCACACGCAGTCAGGCGGCGGGTGGGGTACGTGCCCCAGAGACCCTACATGTTCTCAGGTTCTGTCCTGTCGAATGTCGCCTACGGGCTGAGGCTCCGGGGCATGACCGAGCGTGAAGCGCGAGCCCGGGCGCGTGAGGCTGTGGATTGGGCGGGCATCGCACACCTCCAGGATAGGCCCGCGTCAAAGCTATCGGGCGGGGAGGTGCAACGGGTGGCCCTGGCGCGCGCCACGGTACTGGAGCCTGAGGCCTTCTTGTTGGACGAGCCCACATCCAGCCTCGATCCTGGGGCGCAGGCCTTCGTGGGGGAGACTGTCAGGTCCCTTGCTCGCAGGGGAGTCCCGGTGGTTCTTGTCAGCCACGACCTCAGGTTCGCAAGGGAAGTCGGGGATGCCGTGATCGCACTCCAGGGTGGTCGGGTGGCTGCGTCTGGTCCCTGGGACGATGTTCTCAGGACGTTGGTTGGAGGGTGGTGGAGGCCGTGGAGTTCATGACCCTCACTCCGAGGGAACGCGCACAGGAGATCCTTGCGCGATCGATGGAGCATGCCCGCGCAGGCTTGCGGCCTGTCGTGGAGGAACTGCCCGCCCGGTCGAGTCTCGGGCGAGTCCTTGCCTGCGATCTGCTATCCCCGGTGGATGTTCCGGCGTTCAGACGGTCCACGGTGGACGGGTTCGCAGTAAGGGCGCGAGAGACTTTCGGGGCTTCCGCTGGGTCGCCTGCCTACTTCGATCTCTCCCGCGAGATCCGGGTCGGCACCTGCCCTGGCGAACCTTTGGGGCCGGGATGCGCAGCACCGATCGCCACCGGCGCCATGCTGCCAGAGGATTCCGATGCCGTGGTCATGGTTGAGAACACCCAGGTTCTCGCGGGATCCATAGTCGCACTGGAACGCCCCGTTGCTCCTTCGGAGAATGTCGTGGGGGTGGGGGATGACATGAGGCAGGGTGCCGTCATGCTTGAGGCTGGCAGGGAGATCAGACCCCAGGACATCGGCTTAATTGCAGCGGTGGGGGATCCAGAGCAAGTCGCTGTGACTGTCTTCGCCCGGCCGCGCGTGGGAATCATCTCTTCCGGGGACGAGCTGGTGGCGGGCAGCGATGTGCCTGGGCCTGGGCAGGTCAGGGACATCAACTCGCACTCCATCGCGGCGTCTGTGGAGAGATGCGGCGGGGTCCCTGTAGGCTTCGGACTTGTTCGCGACACACGCGATGCTCTCTTTGCCGTGCTTCGCCAGGCTCTCGATTCCTGCGATGCCGTAATCCTCTCCGGGGGCAGTTCGGTCGGGGGTCGGGACTACACTGCGGACGCGATAGCATCTCTGGGCGAGCCAGGCATCCTCGTGCACGGAGTGGCCATCAAACCCGGCAAGCCTACAGTCCTGGCGATTGCCGGCCACAAGCCGGCCTTCGGGCTTCCAGGCCACCCGGTATCTGCCTTGGTAGCCTTCGAGCTCTTCGTCAGGCCCGCACTGGAACTCCTTGCCGGATTACGTAATCCCAGGAGGCGCCCGACTGCCCGCGCTGTCTTGGCTGAGAATATCCCGTCGGAACCTGGGCGGGAGGATTACGTATTCGTCAGGCTAGACGAGGCAGGGGTTGCGCACGTGGTTCACGGCCGGTCCGCGATGATCTCCATGCTGGCGCAGGCGGACGGGTGGGTGGTGGTCCGCGAGACCGACCGCGGCATAGAAGCTGGTTCCGATGTGGAAGTGGTGTTGATCTGATTCGGGCAGCGGCGAGGCTGCGAGAGATGGAGGATCCGGCAACATGTCATCCATGAGACCGAGGAAAGACTTCTACCTGAGTGAAACGCCTCTCGAGAAGGCGAGATCAGTCTTCCTTTCGAGGTTCCTTGAGCTCAAAACCTCGGTTGAGGTGGTGGACGTGCGGGACGCCCGGGGCCGGGTGACTGCCGAACCGGTGTACGCCACCTCATCCTCGCCTCATTACAACGCGGCTGCCATGGACGGGCTTGCAGTGAGGGCAAGGGATACCTATGCGGCTTCAGACGCCTTTCCTCTCACAATCGAAATCGGGGCATTCGCGCGCTACGTGGACACCGGGGAACATCTGCCCGCCGGACTCGACGCCGTGATCATGCTCGAGGACCTCCGGGAGGCCGGGGAGGACCGCGTGGTCATCACCAAACCCGCCACCCCATGGCAGCACGTGAGGGTCATCGGCGAGGACATCGTGGTGAGGGAGATGATCCTTCCTGAGGGCCACCAGATCCGTCCGGTCGACATTGCCGCGATGTTCGCCGGTGGGGTGTTCAGAGTGGCAGTCCGCAGGCGGCCGAGGATAACCGTGATACCTACCGGCACTGAGCTTGTGCCTCCCGACGCCCCGCGGGCGCCGGGACAGGTAGTGGAGTTCAACTCGCATATGCTGCGTGAGACCTTCATCGAATGGGGCGCAGATGCCAGATCCTTGGGGATTGTCCCCGACGACCCTGAAGCCATCAACAAGGCGATATCCAGTGCGGCCTCTGTCTCAGACATCGTAGTGGTGAATGCGGGTTCCTCGGCCGGGTCCAGGGACCATACCGCGCGGGTCGTGAGCGAACTTGGGGAGGTTCTCATCCATGGAGTGGCTATCAAGCCTGGAAAGCCGGTGATCCTTGGGGTTGTGGACGGAGTCCCCACGGTGGGCCTTCCCGGGTACCCCGTGTCCGCGCTCCTCGCCGCCGAGCTCTTCGTGATGCCGCTCATCAGGGCGATGCTCGGGCTTGCCCCACTTGAGAGAGATACTGCCGAGGCGACTCTCATCAAACAGGTATATTCTGAGACAGGAGCCGTGGAGTTCGTCCGGGTTCGTCTTGGGAATGTGAGTGGAAGACTCGTTGCGGCTCCAATGGGCCGCGGAGCGGGTCTGATCACGTCGATGACACGGTCAGACGGTATCGTCGTTGTGCCTGCCGAGAGACAGGGACTCGAGGCCGGCTCTCAGGTCAGGGTCATCTTGAGCCGAAGCAAGCAGGAGATTGATTCCGCAATCATGGCCACAGGCAGCCACGATCTTGCCCTGGACGTGCTCGGGACCTACCTCAGGCGGTTCTTCCCGGGAACTTCCCTCAACTCGGCGCATGTGGGCAGCCTGGGGGGCCTCGCCGCAGTCGTCCGGGGAGAGACCCACATTGCCGGGACCCACCTTCTGGACGAAGCGTCGCACGAGTACAACTGGCCATATGTGGAACGCTTGACAGCTGGGACAGAGGTTCGCGTTTGCCTTGTGAACCTGGTGGGCCGGGCACAGGGCATTATGGTCGCTCCGGGGAACCCGAAGGCAATACAGTCGATTCGGGACCTTGCCTCCCCGGGAATCAGGTTCGTCAACCGGCAGCGGGGGGCGGGCACGCGTGTGCTATTTGACCAGAAATTGCGGGAGCTTGGAATCTCTCCGTCAAGTATTGAAGGGTATTCCCGAGAGGAGTATACGCATATGGCGGTGGCGTCAGCGATCGCGTCGGGCGTGGCTGACGCAGGCATGGGGATCTATGCCGCGGCCCAGGCTCTGGGGTTGGACTTCGTATGGGTTGCCGATGAGAGGTACGACCTTGCCGTGCGAGAGGACCTTCTGAATACGGAGCCCATCCAGAAGGTTCTGTTCGTCCTCTCCTCACCGGAGTTCCGCGAGGCCGTCCGCGCGCTGGGCGGGTACGACGTCAGTACGATGGGGACTTTCGCCAGCCGCCATCGATGCGGAGTCTCCCGAGAGAACCCAGATGACCGAGGAATACAGGGCGAGGAGAAGGGGTGGCGGCAATGCCCCTGATTGACTCTTTTGGAAGGCGGATCGAGTACCTGCGCATGTCTGTGACGGACAAATGTGACCTCAGGTGCGTCTACTGCATGCCTCCATCAGGCGTCGCCCTGAGGAGTCACGATGAAGTCTTGAGAAATGAGGAATTCGCGCGAGTTGCCAGAGTTGCAGTGGGCCTCGGCATTACGAAGATCAGGGTCACTGGCGGGGAGCCGCTCGTCAGGCGAGGCATAGTGGACCTCGTGCGGGAGATTGCTGCGATCCCTGGCCTCCGCGACCTGGCAATGACCACAAATGGGCAGAGGCTGGATGTGCTCGCCGGGGATCTGGTCCGGGCCGGGCTCAGGCGGGTCAACGTGAGCCTGGATTCGATGCGGCCCGATACCTACTCCAACATAACCCGGGGAGGGGATCTCGCCCGGGTGATTTCCGGCATAGCCGCGGCTGAACGCTCAGAGCTTGTACCCATACGGCTCAACGTGGTAGTGCTGGGAGGCGTGAACGACGGGGAGATCGAGGATTTCGCCAGGTTGACCTTTGCCAAGCCGTGGGACGTCCGGTTCATAGAGGCCATGCCATTCGCCGGCAGGCTCCGCCAAGTCGAGAGTAGGCACGTTCCCATAGCGGAGGTCCGCGCGCGCGTAGCCGCCCTTGCCAGGCACGGTCTCGAGAGACTCCCCACACCGGGCGGGGAGAACTCCTCCGACTGGCAATGGCCAGGTGGCCACGGGGGTCTATCAATGGGTCCTGCTGACTATGCAAGACTGCCCGGAGCCGTCGGTAGAGTAGGGTTCATCGGGTATTCCGGGCACGAGGAAGGTTTCTGCTCCATGTGCAACCGCCTCCGGATCACCTGCGACGGCAAGGTCAGGCCATGTCTCGTCGAGCGTAGATCCGTGGACTTGAGAGGACCCTTGCGTGGTGGCGCGTCCGACGAAGAGCTGGCTGAGGTAATCGTGTCGGCTGTTCGGGCGAAACCCGCGGGAAGAAACGTGACGCCCGGCGGACACGCAGAGGTGGCGGACTCAATGAACCAGGTAGGAGGTTAGCTGGCTCGGGCAGGATGGATGGGCGGGAAACCGCAAGACGGGGGAGGCGGTAGGTTTGGGAGATCTCACTCACGTAGATGAGCGCGGGCAGGTCAGAATGGTGGACGTGGGGCTCAAGCAGGAGACCCGGAGGATTGCGGTGGCATCAGGCCGAATCCAGATGAGACCCGAGACCCTCAGGTTGATCATGGAAGGCAAGGCGCCGAAGGGAGACGTGTTCGCAACGGCCCGGATCGCCGCGATCACAGGCACCAAGCTCACCCCATTCATCGTTCCCCTATGTCACAGCATCGGCGTGACAGGGGTGGAGGTGGAGTTGACACCCTGCTCCGAGGGCGGCCAGGCGTTTGTGTTCTGTCAGGTGTCGGTCTCAACTGTGGGACGGACGGGGGCTGAGATGGAGGCAATGGCGGGTGTGGCTTCAAGTCTTCTCGCGATCTACGACATGTGCAAGGCGGTCGACCGGGGGATGGAGATAACCGATGTGCGACTGGAACTGAAGGACGGCGGGAAAAGCGGGCGATTTGATCGGAAGCTGGAGGCCGAAAGGTAGGTGAGTGCGGTGGCGTTTGTAGCTGCAGTCTCGGTAAGCAAGGAGAAAGGGACGCAAAAGGAGAACGTGCCCGAGGCAGTGCTAAGGGCGGGTTATGGGATCGAAGGAGATGCTCATGCGGGGGACTGGCCGAGGCAGGTCAGCTTGCTCGCGGAGGAGAGCATAGGTAAGATGCGCGACCTGGGGCTGGACCTACACCCCGGCGACTTCGCGGAGAACATCACAACTGCAGGTATAGACCTGACGGCTCTGCCGGTGGGAGCGAAGCTCACTGTGCACCCGCGAGGCGAAACCAGCTTGACCTCAGTCGCGTCATCGATCTTGCTCGAGCTTACGCAGATAGGCAAGGAGTGCCATAGAGGCTGCGCGGTCTTCCAGCGCGTGGGGGACTGTGTCATGCCGAGGGAAGGCGTGTTCACGCGGGTTCTCCGCGGTGGTTCCATCAGGCCGGGCTACGAAATCGAGGCCGGGCACTTCGGGTTCGGGCTCGTAACCGCAAGTGACAAAGGGTCCAGGAGGGAGCGGGAGGATCTTTCGGGGCAGGCTGCCCGTGAGTTGCTTGCTGCCTCCGGGATCATCCTCTGCGACTACGCTGTGGTCCCGGATGAACGGGAGACGATCCGGACTGTCCTCGAGCGAATGTGCTCTCTCGGCCTGGACCTTGTGGTCACCACCGGTGGGACAGGGATGGGGCCGAGAGACGTAACACCTGACGCCACGGGGGACGTGATCGACCGTGAAGTCCCAGGTATTCCCGAAGCCATGCGCACTGCGGGAATGCGTGAGACTCCAAGAGCCATGCTGTCCCGGGCCAGAGCTGGCACGCGCGGGCGCACCCTCGTCATCAACCTGCCCGGCAGTCCCAGGGGCGTAAGGGAGTCCCTGGGCGCGATCCTGCCCGCGCTCGCACATGGCCTCGAGATCCTGACAGGCCGTTCCGGAGAGTGCGGACGGGAGGGTAGATAGGCGCCGCGAGCCGACGAGCCTATGAGGAACCAAGACATGCGGCGGAGATGGCCTGATGAGAACGGCGGAGACTTGTCTCGCTAAGGCAGGTGGAGGCGGTGGACCGTTGCAGCCGTGTTTTGTGGAAACCGCGCATCTTTCGGGCCCTGGCAGCCGTGGCTGTTGTTGCGATGTGGGCTCTCGGCCTCTTGGCCCCATTCGATCGCTCCTTTCATACCTGGCTTTCCGGGGCTTTCGCACATTCTCCTGATCCCGGAGTGGCCCTAGTTGTTGTGGACGATCGAGCGCTGGCAGCTGTAGGGCGTTGGCCGTGGCCACGGTCTGCGTTGGCCCAGCTGATTGCCAGGATCTCAGAAGGCCGCCCCGCGGCCATCGGGCTCGACATCATCCTCTCAGAACCTGATGGCACCCATGATGAGTCTCTAGCCCAGGCGGTTCAGGCAGCTGGAGACGTGGTGCTACCTGTGCACGTTGAAACGAAGAACTTGCCGGTAGGAGCAGCTTGGTACGCGACTGCTCAAGCCCCGAAAGCTCCGTCAGGGCCAGTCGGCTCCGCAGCAGCCGGCCTTGGCCATGTCGTTGCTGTTCCAGACTCCGACGGTGTTCTTCGGCGGGTTCCGGGTTTCGTAAGTGCCGGCGGCACATTCGTCCCCGGTTTCGCCGTGGAAGTCGCCCGTGTTGCGCTTGGTCTCGCCCCGGCTGACATCAGGTTTGTGCCAGGGTCTCACATATCTCTCGGGCGGATACAGATTCCGCTCGATTCCTCTTCCAGCCTGCTGCCGGAGTTCCCAAGACCTCCGGCGGCGTCTCAGATCTCAGCTGCGGACGTTCTCGGCTCGACGCTGGATCCGGCCGTCTTCTTCGCGGAGAAGATTGTGCTCGTTGGAGCGACAGCCCCGGGACTTGGTGACCGACACCACACCGCATCCTCCAGGTATGGCGACCCCATACCCGGAGTCCTGGTGCAGGCGGCCGCGGTTCAGTCCATCCTGAAGGGGCGGTGTGCGCGGGCAGCGTCCCCATGGATCCTGTTCGCCGTGGGACTGGCGACCTGGATCCCTCTCAACCTGCTCTCTCAGGCCCGCCGGGCCTCACACCTCGGCTGGTCGGCGGTGGGCCACGCGGGGGTAGCACTCACCGCGGCCTTCCTGGCGGGCTGGCTGTCGGTACGGCACGCCCTGACGATTGGGCCCTCGGTGGTAGTGTTCGCGGCGGCAGCCTCATTCACGGTGGAAGCGGCTCAAAGAGCAGCACAATCAGATTCCCTCCGGATCGCGCTCTCCCGCTACGTGGGTATGGTTCCCGGCGCCGGGCAGAGGCACAGGCTACCACAAGCCGCCGCTGTGATGTTCGCAGACCTTCGAGGCTTCAGCCGTGCTTCGGCCGACTTGGACCCCGCCCTCGCCGCGGATCTGGCCAACGCCTATCTGGGTGCTATGGCTCGGGCGGTCATGGAGGCCGGCGGGGTCGTGGACAAGTTCCCCGGGGACGCGGTCCTCGCGGTGTTCGAGAGTGGAGGGCGCGACGCCATGATCCGGGCAGTCAAGGCTGCGCGGAAGGTGAGAGAGGCAGTCGCGGCGGTCTCCCGGCCACACGAGTCTGCCTCGTCCGGTGGGCCGATGGGTGTGGGTGTAGGGATCGCATACGGGCCGGTACTCCGTGCGGAACTGGGCACCACCAGTCGCGCGGATTTGACCGTCGTCGGCTCCACAGTGAACGTGGCGAAGGCCCTAGAGGATGCTGCAGGTCCCGGACAGATTCTTCTCGGGCTGCCCGCGTTGAAGTCCCGGGCCGGCCCGGGTGACGGCGTGGGTTCTTTCTCCTGCCCGGGAGTTTCGCAGAGCGGTCCCGGGTCCGATGTGGGTGCCTACCGTTCTCACGGACCTGTCCCCAAGGTGGACAGTGACCGCTGGGTAGTGCTGGAGATAGTGTGATGCCGGTCACAGTCGGCTCGTCAGCCTTCTGATATGGTGTAAGATAGGGTACGGTCATGTCCTGGACAATGGGGGCGTTCGCGTTGCGATTACGCCTGAGGGCTGGTCTCTCACGGGTGGCTGTAATTGGGCTCATATGTCTCTCGGCGGCTGCTCTTGTCTTCGTGTCGCAGGCATCTTCGGGGAGTGTCTGCTCCGTCGCCCGGGTGTGGGGGGAGGCCTGGCTCCGCGGGCCCGGGGGCACGGACCCTTCACTGTGGAACAGGTTGGAGGCCGGCATGCTGCTGGAGCCGGGCACCGCCATCCGGACTGGACAGGGAGCCGGAGCTGTGTTGGTCTTTGCCTGTGGGAGCGTTGTCAGGCTGTCCGAGATGACCGAGACGATGGTGGGCCGTGCTGGAGTGTCGGCCTCGCCCAGCCAGGCACTCTCGTCAGAGCCGTCGGCAGGCGCCTCTTCCCGCGGACCCGTCACTCAAGGCATTTCGGTATTTGTCGGCAGTGTGTGGTTGGAGATAATGAAACGGCAGGTCGGGATGACGTCGTTCGAAGTCGAGACCCCTTCGGCTACGATCGCAGTGAGAGGGACGTCCTTTGGTGTCTGGGTGGGGGAGGACGGGACCACGCAGGTGTGGGTAGAATCAGGGCTTGTGGAGGTCTTCAACGACGCGGGATCAGTGATGGTGGGGCCCGGCAAGTCCGCCTTTGTGAGGAAAGGTGAGGGGCCCAGGCCGGACGGCGTGCCGGGGCGCGGAGCGGGCCAGGACAAAGAACACCCGGGAAAGGGTGTCAAGGATGATGGCGGAAAAGGCAAGAGCAACGGAAACGCGCCGAAGTGACAGGGTGCAGCCAAGCACGGCGCTCTGCGCGTGCCCCCTCTTCTCGGGACTGGAACGGGAGGCTCTGGCCGATTTGACTCGGGGTGCTTTGGAGTTGAGACCCCGTCGCGGGCAGATGATCTTCTGCCAGGGTGAAGCCAGTCGGGAACTCTACGCTGTCCTGGATGGACATGTCAGGATCTTCCGGACATCCCCTGAAGGGGCGGAGAAGACTCTGGCGATTCTGGAAGAAGGGGATGTGTTCGGAGAGCTATCGGCCGTGGATGGGCTTCCGAGGTCCGCGACTGCCCAGGCTGTCACGGACTGTCGACTGGTGTCGATAAGCCCGGCGGCCTTGATGGAGTGTGTCGCCCGCGTGCCGGGGTTTGCCCAAAACCTCCTGACGCGGCTGGCGACGATGCTCAGGGAGACTGACGAAGCCGTCGACCTTCTTGCCTTCACCAGCGCCAGAGGGCGTGTTGCCTCGGCGCTCTTGCGCCACGCTTCCGCATCCGGTGTGCCATCTGATTCACCGACCCCGAGCGGACTGACCCAGTCCGACATAGCGGCGATAGCGTCCACGACCCGGGAGACGGTCAACCGTGTGCTTGGACAGCTCGTAGACGCGGGAGCCATCTCCATATCCGGCAGGCGGTACATTGTGCTCGACAGACGCCTGCTGGAGGAGATGGCTTCATCGTGACTCCTCAACCTACGGTCCGAGGGCTACTTCCCTGGCTTGCCTTTGACTTTGTCCTTACCCTCCCCTGATGGGCCGGGCTCACCCGAACCTCCGCCAGTGTCGGATTGACCCCGGCCGCTGCCCTTCGGCCCAGCATCGCCGGCCTTGCCAGTGTCAGACTCGTGATCGGGCTTACCAGCGGGGTGGTCCGGTTTTCCGGTCTGAGCGCGGATCTCGTTCCATGATCTCTGCTCCGACCTCAGTCTGAGTGCGAGACGGAGAGCGTCCGAGTCCCCGGATGCCCCGACCAGGATAGCTGCCACCAGCATCTCCCTGTGTGTGACCTTGAACTGTTCCCGCAGGCGTGCCTGGACTGCTGTGGGCAGCCCGCACGTGGCCGCTGCCAGGTCCGAGCACGCCGCCTCGGCAAGCTCCTCGTCTCTCGCTTTCCCGTGCAGACTCCTGCGGCTGACCACAGCGGAGATCGCCTGCCCGAGGTTTCGTTCTTGCAGGCCCAGCGACATGGCCAATTCGCCCCACCCGGTGCCGTCTGCGGCCACGGCCAGCACGTCGGCATACGGTGTCGCGGTCTGGGACGCAATCACCGCCGCGATTACCAGTTCCCCGATGCCCCAACCTGAATCGAAGAAGGCCGTGAGCTCTTCCACGGTGAGACCGAGATCTGGGAACGCCTCCGCGACCCGCTGCAACAGAATGGGGTGTTCGAGCTGTTCGTCCGCCTGTGCGCTGGTGGCGCTCGGGTCCAGGGTGGCGCCCGTCGCGTACACCCGTGCTGGGGCGGCCAGGACCACTGCCAGCAGCACCAGCGAAGCGAGCTTGCACAGTCTCATCTTACCTCGCCTCCATGATAATGGACTGCCCGCAACTGGGGCCTCAATCCCAGTGTAGTCCCTGGCCTGTTCGCAGACAGTGATGCCCATCACACACCTGGTCGAGTCAAATGTCGAGGTAACTTTCAAGATCCCTGAGCGCAGGAACCATGTCGGCAACTAGGCTCTGAATGTCGCTGCCTTCAAGCCCGAGAGCCGCCAAAGCTCCGGTGGAAAGCCGGTAACGCAGGCCGTCCCCACCGACTCCCACCCCCATCATGAGGCATACCGCGTCCGCGATGTGAACCGCGCACGCATGTAAGCGTCCATCCGAATCGGCCTGCTCCGGGTCATGATGATGCCTGATGGCTTCCACAAGCACCTGGGGCAGGTTCCACTTGAGCGCGACCTGTTCTCCGACCAGCGCATGGTCGAAGCCGAGTACGGCTGATTCCGCCTCATTCCAGGCCGCTTTGGACGTTGAGACTGCCTCGAGGATTTCCTCATATGCACTCCGGACATGCTGGTGCAGGATGACCTTACCAACATCATGGAGCAGGCCGGCTGTGAAGAACTCCTCGCCGAGAGGAGAGCGAGCCCTCGCGGCAAGCTTCCTGGAGCACACAGCTGCAGCAAGAGAGTGCCTCCAAAGCCCGAGTCCCTCTAGGGAGTACCCGCCCAGCTTGCGCCGGAGCAGGTCGCCAGAGGCTATGATGAGCACCTGAGAACGGATGGCAGCAAGCCCCAGTCGCACGACGGCCTCTCTGACGGTAGTTGTTCTCCGAGCGAAACCGTAGAATGGCGAGTTGGACAGACGGAGAAGTCTCGCGGTGATGGCCTGGTCGGACGAGATGGCGTCGGCGATATCAGAGATGTCTGAGTCGATGTCTTCAGTCAGCTGGATCACCCTGGTTGCGATGGCCGGCAGAGGCTTCAGATCCTCCACCGCTTCAACGAGCTGTGTGAGGGAGAGTTGTTTCATAACGGGACCTCCGATCAGTCTCTCACAGATCTATCATCGGCCGGCCCGCCCAAGGTGTTTACTGTTGCCGAATCCGCGCTGAGCCTTGCCTCCATCATGAGCCACTCGCCTTGGCTGTCGAAAGACCTGCCGACTTCCTGGAAACCAAGAGACGAATAGACTCGCCTGGCTGGGATGTTCCAGGGGCGCACCTCAAGCTTCACGACCGGCGCACCCTGGGTGCGCAGGAGTTGGAGCGCGGCTGCCGTTAGAGCGCGCCCGATGCCACGTCCTTGCGATTCCGGATCCACGGCCACGGAAAGTATCTGAGCGTGGCGCCCGGCCAGTTGCCGCAGGGAAGACCCGGCGAAGAGGATCTTGTTCCCGATGAGCTTCAGGACCTTGAAGATTGAAAGACGGTAGGCGCCGCACAGCCATTTTCGCGCCCAGACCAGGAGGTGACCGCGGAGGAGGGCCCGGGCCCACAGCATTGAGATCGTGCGGGGTGCGACCACATACCCAGAGATCCGGCCGGACTCCTCCCACACCAGGAAATTGTCAGGGAGCTCGCCCGCAAGGAACCTGAAGATGTCGCGGAGCCCTTCGTCCGGGGGATCGATCCCTCCGTAGACATGGGCTACTGACTCTGGAAACGCCTTTCGGAAAATGAGCGCGACAGCCGGGACATCGTCGGCGCGGACAGGGCGCACGGCCACGTGTCACTCACCTCCGTTCAAGTCTGCGTCGTGCCCGGTCAATCCGGAGATCAGAATCAAGTCGGAGAGAGTAACAAAGGAGAACCCTCTTTGCCTGAGGTTTGCGATCAGGCGTGGGAGCGCCGACACGGTATTGGTCCGGTCCCCACCCTGGCTAGATACGAGGCTTCCCCCATCGTGGAAGAGTATGACGTCTCCGTTCCGTACGATTCTGGTGAGACGTTGGACCATGCTGGCCTCGGTCACCTCCGCCCAATCGCGGGAGCTCACACTCCACAGCGCGAGGGTGTATCTTCTCTCACGGAGCATCTCCACAAGCCTGCTGTCGTAAAGCCCTCGGGGAGGCCGGAAAAGCGTTGGCCTCACTCCGGTTGCCGCTTCTATGGCTTTTTCAGCTTCATCGATTTCGTGCTGCATCGGACCGGCCGGGAGCCCAAACATGTTCCGGTGGGTGTGTGTATGGTTCCCGACCTCATGCCCGGCGTCGACGATACGCCTGGCAATGTCTGGGTACTTGAGCACTTCCGAGCCTATGAGGAAGAACGTCGCCGGCACCTCTTCGTCGCAGAGAATGTCGAGGATCGGGATGGTGTACTCCGGGTTGGGCCCGTCGTCGAATGTGAGCGCCACCAGGCGGAACTCGTCGCTGCCACGTCTGAAAATCTCAACCTGCAAGCCAAATCCCTTGTACACGTACCGGTTGAAGAAGAACAGGGCAAGCAGCGACATGAGAACTACGCCCACCGCGACCCTGGCCATCACAGCGCGGAAGATGGCCAGGCGCCGAAGGCCGGGAGTCTCGGCCTCACGCGGTGGGAGCCCCGGGAGCACCTTGTAGATGGCTATGAGCGAGAGGACCACCGCGAATACCAGATGTAGGTCGAAACGTTCGAAATACCACACAAGCGGAGGGTAGAGCAGCGCTCCCACGAAAGTGGGGACCAGCATGGATGCACCTCGCTGAGGCCGCAATACCCGGCTGGTCAGAAAGGCAACGGCACCGCTCAGGAAAGCGGCGAGAGGGGAAACTAAGGTTCCCGCGCCGATCGCGGCTGGGACTACAAGCCCGGCTCGGTTGGGGCGCATGAACGACCACGATGCTCCGATTACCACCGCGAGGCCTGCGACCACGGTCGAGATCGGCGTTCCTATGAACGTCCGCGCTGCGGCCTCGGCCAACAGGCCGCGGAGCACGGGCGAAAGCCACGGATGCCTCGACCCAAGGTGGGACGCAAAAGCGGGTAGCGGGAGCCCAGGCGCTGCTCCGATGATGTAGGCAACTGCTGAGAGCACAAGGTAGGAGTCAAGGCGCAGCAACTGTCCGACCTCCCGTCAATCCGTTGCCATCTGGTCGCGCCGAGCTCAGTCTGGCCTGCGCTCATCGCCTCGCGTCCCGTACGGGATCGGTATGTACTGGACTGAAGGCCGCCTGGACGGAGGCTGAGGGTAGAGCTCCATGAGCTCATAGATCTCCGCTGGCATCTCGTTGCACGCGGAAAGCCCCATGCTCCGAAGCTCGTCGCAAGTTATTGGGTAGTCGTGGGTCCATCTCCCGCTGGACAACGCCTCCGCTACCTGAGTAGCCTGGTCTTCTGGCATCTTATCCCGGAGAATCTCCAAAACAAGGTCACGGACCTGCCTCACGGCCTTCTCTGCCACATCAGCAAGGATCAATGTCTGGTCGTCCACGTCTGCGATGGGCTTGCGCGCGACGGCGTTCAGAATCGACACTGCCGGGTAGCTGCCTATCTGCGGATCGACAGGACCTAGCACCGCGTTGGAGTCCATCACTATCTCGTCGGCGGAAAGGGCGAGAAGGGTGCCTCCCGACATCGCATAGTGAGGGACGAACACAGTCACTTTTGCAGGATGCTTACGTATTGCCCTCGCAATCTGCTCAGACGCGAGCACCAGGCCGCCGGGGGTATGGAGTACGATGTCTATGGGCACATCGTCGTCGGTCATCCTGATCGCCCGAAGGATCTGCTCAGAGTCCTCGATGTTGATGCTTCTCGCGAAAGTGATGCCGAGCAAGCTCATGGACTCCTGACGATGGATCAACGTTATGACCCTCGAGTTGCGCTTGCGCTCTATTCGCTGAATGAGCCGGTACCTGGAGAGGTCCCGGTTTCTCTGCGAGAGCATGGGGAAGAAACTCCAGAAGATCACGAGGATCCAGATAACATCCAGAATCGATACTCTCATGCCTGTCCCCCTTTCCGGGCCGCAGCACGGCTAAGTCCATTATAAATTGTCCCCGGCTACGCCACAACAGCGGCGGCTGGGGTGTAGATGGCAATGAACAGGGCCCGCGTCGCCGGAGGCGCGGGTCCTGTCGGAGAAACGCAACGCGGAGGATAGACCTCAACACCACGTCCCAGCCCGCGCCGATACTGCCAGGAGATCCGACGGGCCGGTGCCCAACCGCCAGATTGCGATCTTTCTGATGCCGAACTCCTCTAGCAGGACGATCTTAGCCGCTAGCGAGGAAGAGTCCTCAAACCACACAGTATGCGTCTGTCCAGACCTGTCGGAGTACTGGAACCACTGACACCCGCTTTCGGCATCTCTCACGACCCGAGCCCCGGTTCCCCGGGCCAGATACTCCGCCTCGTTGCATGACAGGAAGACTGCAGGTCCCCGCGGGCCCCAGTCGAGCCCGTAGGCTCCCAAAGCTACCACGATCTTGGACCGGTCCAAGATGTCCATCATCCGGGCCACTGTATCCCTGAGCCATCCGAGTGGAGTGGACGGCCCCTCGAAATGCAGTGACCCTTTTTCGAAGCCTTCCACCATGACGAGGTCGGCGCAATCCCCAAGAGAAGGGACGTCGAACCCACCGTCCAGGGATCCAAACGGCAGGTACACCGCCACAGTGTAGTACGGTGACATTCGCCTCAACCGCGTGGCTACTTCCCGTACAAGGCAGGTGTAAGCGTCAGCGTGCCGCGGGGCGAGGGCCTGGAAATCGAGGACCACCCCATCTAGGGCATTTGTGGCTACCGCATCCACTACTTCTGAAGCAAGCACGGTCCGACGGTTCTGATCCAGAAGACAGTGGTCGAGAGAACCGGTAGAGTAAACAGACTCAGACTGGTTGGACACGCCCGCCAGGACTCTTGTCCGGTAGGCTCTGAGAGTCTGCACCGAGGGATCGACTGTGCCCCGGAGGAGCGAGCCGTCCGGGCGCACCCTGAGAAAGGTGTAGACTATCTCCGAAAACGCCTCTGGGCTGCTGAGTGCTTCGGGAAGCCCCTCATGGGCGGCGTAATCCGGCACAATCCCAATCAGTCTTGTTCTGCGCGGGATGTGAAGGACCTGACCCGGAACGACCGTGTCGGGGTCGGCTATGGAGTTCGCGAGGGCGATGGATCGGTAGTCGAGACCGAATTTCTGGGCGATCAGCCACAGAGTGTCGCCGTCTCTGACCGTATAGTGCACATGCACCGCCTCCTCTGGGTGCAAACGACCGCTGCGGTACAGACTATGCTTGCGGCACGCAGAACGTTCCACAGGGGGCGCTTTGTCGGCTACTCGCCTTGACCTGAAAGGACGCTACAGAAGATAGGAAAGAAGAAGACCGGCCAACACCCCAAAGACGATCCCGAAGGTGCCTGAGTGTCCCACGGCGAATTCCTGGGCATCGGGGATCAGTTCGTCCCCGGTTATGAAAACCATGGCGCCGCCGGCGAACCCAAGGGAGACGGAGAGTACTGCGGGTGAGACGGCTCCTGCCACTGCACCGACCAGGGCGCCCACAGCCATCGGCAGCCCCGCGAGGGCGCCGAAAGCGAAGATCCGAGCTCCCCCAAGCCTGGCAGCACACATTGGCGCTCCCATGGCCATCCCCTCCGGCATGTTGTGAAGAGCTATGGTGAAAGCCACCGAGAACCCCAGGGAGGACCCATGCGCGTAGCTTGCCCCTATGGCCAGACCTTCGGGCAAGTTGTGCATGGCGATTCCTATCCCGGTGAGGACCCCTGCGCGTATGAAGCGAGCGCTCTCACAATCCTCGGAGACTATGTGAACATGGGGGGTGATCAAGTCGACAAGGCCGATCGCTCCGACGCCCAATATGAACCCGGCAAATGCGTAGATCAGCCCGCCGATTTCCACCGCCTCGGGGACCAGCTCAGTGAAGACGACTGACAGCATAACCCCGCCGGCGAGACCCATAAGAACAGAGAGCATGCGCCTGCTTGGAACGCCAAGGGTTGCTGTGAGTGCGGCTCCCGCCCCTGTGCCTAGCACGCCGGCGGCGAGGCCTACGAGAGTTGCATGAAGTACAGGCTGCAAGGGCACACCCCTTTCTTCCACACAGTATTCTAAGCTGCCGGGACAGGCCTGTCAAAGCTCTGCCCGTGTGCTATAATTATCGCTGGGGTGCTGATTTGATGATATTGGCATTGGACGTTGGGAACACGAATATTGTGGTCGGAGTCTACAAAGGCCCCGAACTCCTTGCGGACTTCCGGATTGCCACGGACCGGCAAAAGACGGCGGACGAGTACGGCATGCTCCTCCTCCAACTCCTCGCTTTCCGCGGAATACCCAAAGATGAAATAAGAGGCGTGATAATGTCGTCAGTCGTTCCCCCCGTGATCGCGACGTTCGAGAGGATGACGGAGAAGTACTTTGGGTGCCGCCCAATAAACGTAGAACCCGGAATCAAGACGGGGATAATCATCAGGTACGAGAACCCCAAGGAAATCGGGGCAGACAGGATCGTAAATGCCGTCG
>JANLFS010000025.1:0-3139 GCA_024655925.1 Bacillota bacterium
CCATGGACCTGTTCGTTCTGGGGGACGTGGACTGTGCACGTGTGGAGGACCTGGCATCGCGCATCTTTGACGTGCAGCGAAACCCGCGCACGGTCCGCCCCGCCCGGGGAGAGCCACGGTCCCCAGGCGCTCCCAGGCGCGTGGAGGAACGGATGGATGTTCACCAGGGCCACCTAGTCATCGGATACAGGACCGCTGCATCCTTCGGAGATCCCGACTGGCCGGCGCTCCTGTTCGCCAACGGTGTCCTCGGAGGGTTCACCCACTCCAAGCTGTTCCAGAACGTGAGGGAGCGCGCGAGCCTGGCCTACTTCGTCTACTCCAACCTGGAACAGACCAAGGGAGTCCTGTGGATTTCCGCAGGCATCGATTTTGCGGATGCCGATAGAACTCTCGATATTGTTGGCAGGCAGCTTGAGGACATGAGGTCCGGGCACATCTCCGAGGAAGAAATGGAGAACACCCGCAAGGCCCTCCTGCGTGAGATCGCTGTCATGTCGGACGACCTCGGCTCGGAAGTGGACTTCGAGCTCCTCAATCTGGTCAACGCGTGCAGGCGGACTCCCAGCCAGCTTGCCAGGGACATCGCTGCCGTCACCCGTGACGACGTGGTCAGGGCAAGTCATGGAATTGCGCTGGATACGGTGTACTTCCTCCGGGGTGACGGGGAAGGAGGCGGAGCACGTGCCTGAGATCTCAGTACACAAATCCCCGATTGTCCGGGAGGAACTGGCCCGGACCGTCCTTCCCAGCGGGCTTGAGGTGTGTGTTTTGCCCAAGCGGGGGTTCGGCAAGAAGTACGGGGTCCTCGCCACCAGGTACGGTTCGATCGACAGCAAGTTCCAAGTCGGTGGAAGCGATGAGATCATCGAAGTACCTGATGGCATCGCCCACTTCCTGGAGCACAAGCTGTTCGAGGAGGAGTTCGGCTCGATAGACGATAAGTTCGCCGAACTCGGTGCCTCATCCAATGCTTTCACGAACTTCACGATGACAGGGTACCTCTTCTCCTGTACAGACAACTTCGAGCCGGCTCTCGACACCTTGGTGGATTTCGTGTTCCGCCCCTATTTCACGGAGCAGAACGTGGAGAAAGAGAAGGGCATCATCGAACAGGAAATCAGGATGAACGAGGACAACCCGGACTGGCAGTGCTTCTTCGACTTCCTCAAGGCTATGTACCAGCGACATCCAGTTCGCATCGAGATTGCAGGGACAGTTGAATCGATCAACCGCATTGATGTTGACACCCTGTGCAAGTGCTACCGGACCTTCTATCATCCATCCAACATGGCTCTTTTCGTAGTTGGGGATGTCGAACCCGAGAATGTGGTGGACCAGGCGGATCGCAGGCTCGCCGGGAGGGATTTTGGCCCGGGTGGGCCCATCACTCGCATCTATCCAGAGGAACCGCCTGAGATCGGGCGGCAGCGGGTTGGCAGACAAATGCCAGTGTCAGAGCACCTTGTGTGCTTCGGATACAAGGACACGGACGTGGGTCACGAAGGCCGGACGTTGCTCCGGAAGATAGTCACCACAGAGATGCTCATGGATGTCCTGATCGGCCGAGGTTCCGACTTGTACAACAAGCTGTACGAAGAAGGGGTCATCGACACGACATTCGGGTGGGACTATGAGGCGGAGTCCGGGTTTGCGCATGTGGCGATGTCTGGCAAGACCAAGGATCCGGAGACGCTCGTGCAGAGGGTACAGGAGGGAATACAGGCACTACTCGACAAGGGCGTGGACAACGAAGCATTCGAGCGCTCGCAGCGCCGGGCCATGGGAGCCTTCATACGCGGGTTCAACTCTCTCGAGTTCATTGCCTACAACTTCCTCACTTATCACTTCCGGGGGATGAACCTGCTCGAACGTGTAGAGGTGGCGAGTGAGGTGGACGCAGACGAGCTTTCGAAGGCTGCTGAGATGCTCTTCAGGCCCGAGCGGCGAGTGGTGTCGGTTGTGAGCCCTGGCAAGGACGTGGAGCTAGCCCGAGGTGGGGATAGGTGACTAGACTTCTTCTGGTCCGGCACGGCGAAACTGCGTGGAATAGGGAGAAGAGGCTGCAGGGATGGCACGACGTCCCCCTCTCCGATCTGGGGAGACGGCAGGCCGTTGCTCTGGCGCGGTACCTGGTAGCATGCCCGGTGGGGAGAGTTGACCGGGTCTATGCCAGCCCTCTTTCACGCGCTCTCGACACAGCTAAGGTTGTGGCAGAAGAGTGTGGGCTTGATGTCAACACCATGGAGGACCTCCGAGAGATACACGTGGGGTCTCTGGCCGGAATGACGTGGGCAGAGGTCGAGGCCAGGCTGCCTGGGTTCCGCGAGGCGATAAAGAAGGATCCAACCGCAACTGCGTATCCTGATGGCGAGAGCATGCTTGATGTGGTGGTCCGCGCGCGGGGCATTGTATCCAGGATGGCCCGGGACAACGACGAGGAGACAGTGCTACTCGTCGGCCACGCGGTTATTCTGAAAGCTGTGATTTGTTTGATTCTGGGCCTGGACATTGAGTACCGCAACAGGTTCACTCTGGAAAACGCATCCCTGAGCGTTGCTGAACTCAGGTCGGCCGATCCAGTCCGGGGGAAGATCTCACGTCTCAACGACACTCACTACCTGGAAGGCGTAGCAGACGTGCAGCGGGGGGCGGAAGAATGAGCATTCACCGCAAGGTCCGCACCGCGTGCCCCCTTGACTGTTTCGATACTTGTGGGATGGTTGCCCATGTCACGGACGGGCGAGTATCTGCCCTCGAAGGTGACCCCGATCACCCGATCACCCGGGGCTTCATCTGCCAGAAGGGGAAGGCGTTTGCGGCCCGGGCTTCGAGCCCGTACAGGATAACCCGCCCAATGGTCAGGGACGCCCATGGTTGGCACACGGTATCGTGGGGCGAGGCACTGGACCGGGCGGCAACAGCGCTCGAGTGTGCCCGCTCTGTGCACGGCAGTCTTTCTGTCTTCTACAACTGGGATTTCGGATCCATGGGCCTTCTGAAACAACTGGATTTGAGGTTCTGGAATGTTTTCGGCGGTGTGACTCTGCCGCGCGGAAGCCTCTGCTCGAGTGCGGGAATCGCCGGCCTCATCAAACACTACGGCTCATACTCCTGCCACGACCCCGAGGATATACCT
>JANLFS010000025.1:3149-32126 GCA_024655925.1 Bacillota bacterium
CCTAACACCAGGTTCATGATTCTCTGGGGGAAGAACCCTGCGGTCACCAGCATCCACATGCTCCCCTTCATCCGGGAGGCAAGATCCAGGGGCGCTCGGGTGGTGTTGATCGATCCCGTCTCCACAGAGTCCAGGGTGTTCGCCGACGAGGTCGTCCAGCCTCGGCCGGGGACGGACGGTGCGCTCGCCCTTGCTATGGCCCAAGTCATTATCGCTGAAGGGCTTTGGAGCACGGAATTCGTGCGTTCATACGTGCACGGTTTCGAGGAATTCCAGAGGGTGGCCCAGGCCATGCCCCCGGAACGTGCCGCGGAGATCTGTGACCTCCCCGCGGCCAGGATACGAAGACTTGCGCGAGAGTACGCCTGCACTAGACCTGCCAGCATCTGGGTAGGGTTCGGGCTCCAAAGGCACGCAGGAGGAGGCGGAGCCGTGCGTGCCATTGATGCCCTTACTGCGATAACCGGGAACATAGGAGTCCCGGGCGGCGGCACGAACTACTCCCACAGGAACACCAAGAGGACGAGAGCCCTGAATGGGCGCGAGTTCGCCTCGGCGGAACGTGCGGTCGACCGCGCGAGCCTGGGGTCATCCCTGATGGGGCTGGAGGATCCCGGCATCGAGGTTGCCGTTGTGGCGAGATCCAACCCGCTCTGTCAGTCCCCGCATACCCGCGCGATCCGGGATGCCTTCGAGCGGATTTCGACTGTGATAGTGATTGACCAGTTTATGACAGACACTGCCAGGGAGGCAGACATCTTTCTCCCGTGCACCACCTTTCTCGAGGAAGAAGACGTGTACCTGTCGTACTGGCACAACTTCGTGGCCTTCGGGCCTCGGGTTGTGGAGCCTCTGGGAGAGTCCCGCTCAGACCTGTCGATCTTCACCGCCCTCGCCGCCCGGCTCGGGTTCGGTAGACACTTTGAGAGGTCCCCTAGGGAATGGCTGGAGTACGCCTTGGAGCCAATGGCACGCGGTGGCCTGACGCTGGAACGACTTGAGGCTGAAGGTGCCATCAGGGACCCGAACGCCCCCATGGTGCCGTGGTCAGACAGAGCGTTCCGCACTCCGTCAGGCCGTCTCGAACTACTCTCAGAGTCTGGGACATCAGGTGACGAAGACCCGTTGCCCAGTTACATCCCGCCTGCGGAGCCGTGTTCTTCGGAATATCCGCTGACACTCATTACGCCCCAACCCAGATGGCGGACTCATTCTCAGTTCGACCAGGTTGTCTCATGCAGAGACGATTCGGGCCCGCCGGGTCTCCGAATCCACCCCTCCACGGCTGCTGCCGGCGGGATCTGTGACGGTGACAGGGTCCGGTTGCGGTCACCAAGGGGAGAGGTGGACTTCGTAGCCAGGTTGGATCCGACGGTTCGCCCGGATGTCGTGGTGGCACCCAACGGGCGCCCGGGCACGAGGGGGGGAGGGGTCAACCTCCTCACAGGGGAGTACCTCACGGACATAGGAAGGCAGGCCGCATTCTATGACTGTGGGTGTGCCGTGGAGAAACTGCGGTAGGTTTTGGGAGACGGAGGCGATTGAGATGGAGGGCGCAGTCAAAGTAATCGTCAATCCAACTGCCGGGCACGGGAGAACAGGCAGGATGTGGCCGGACCTGAGAAGCGCGATGGAATCACGCGGCCTCAGCTTCTCGTTTGAGCTTACGAAAGCGCCCTGGCATGCGGCGGAAATGGCGCGGGAGGCCGCTTTGGCCGGGGCCGCCACGATCATAGTGGTAGGCGGGGACGGGACCGTCAACGAGGTGGTCAACGGCTTGTTCGATTCCGGTAAGCCGGTATCACCCGGGGTCACCATGGGGGTTGTCGCCACCGGGAGCGGGTGCGACCTCGTGCGCACCTTGGGGTTTCCCAGGGAGCCCGGTAAGGCCGTCGACGCGCTCGTCCGGGGGCGTGTGATCAGAGCCGACGTCGGCTTGGTCCGCTGCCGCGGGTTTGACGGGTCCACCGTGGAGCGGCATTTCTTGAACGTGGGTGACGTAGGCCTGGGAGGAGATACCGCGGCCGTGACCAACAGGATGGGCAAGGCCATGGGTGGGTTCATCTCCTTCCTCTTCGGAGCGGTTCTCAGCATCGCGCGGTACCGCAACAAGGAGGTGCGGCTGGTCCTTGATGGGGAAGAGATGCCCGAACGGCGTGTCGTCCTGGTTGCTGCTGCTAACGGCCGGTATCTCGCCAGCGGCATGAAGATCGCTCCGGACGCCCGGATCGACGACGGCTTGTTCGACGTGGTGATCGTCGGAGACTTGACCAGGTTAGGGCTTCTTCGGAACATACCGAAGATCTACCCAGGGACACACCTTCGGAATCCCAAGGTTCGCGTGGTAAGGGCACGCCGGCTCGAGGTTTTCGGGGGAACGGAGAGCCTCCTGGAACTCGACGGCGAAATACCCGGGTGTGCGCCGGCTACCTTTGAGATCGTCCCTGGCGCACTTCAGCTCATCGCGGCGGATCTATCGTAGCCCATCCCGGCATACGAGCCGCTTGAGCAGCGTATCCTATGGTGGTGCCCGAGATGGGCCTGGTCAGGAATGGGGGTGTACCGAGACTTGATCGTGGTGCCAGAGACGATCCTCAGGAGGCTGTATGTCCCCGGAAGCCTAGAGAACACTGACTCGGGTTTCCAGTTCAGGTTGAGGAATTCGCTGGCCAGAGGGACTCTCACTGCCGTCGGCTCGTTAGTGGTGGATGGGGCGGAGCAGAATCCGGATTCCGTTGCGATTCACGTCGGCGAGGAGAGGGTTGCGGCTTTGGAGGTGTCTCCGTCGTCTCCTGTTGCCTTGCCCGTCAACGTGCCTGTGACCGTCTCGGTGGTTTCAGTAAGGTTGTCTCCGGGGCATCACGAGATTCACCTTCCGGTGGTCCTCCGGGAAACCGGCCCCGTAGAGCTGGTTCTGAGGGACTCAGTCTGACAGACCGTTCCTGGTTTGTGATTGCCGTCACCAGCGATTGATGGTAGAATGTTAATGGTTGGCTCGATGAACCCCCGCCGAACCGCGGCCCGGGGTTCCTATTTGTGTGGCGATGAGGCCCAGAGCAAGATCCAGGCTGGGGGTGAGTTGCCTTATGGCAGTAACCGCCGTCCTCGGTGCCCAGTGGGGAGACGAGGGGAAGGGCAAGATTGTTGATTACCTCGCGCGTGATGCCGACATGGTCATCAGGTTCCAGGGTGGGGACAACGCCGGGCATACTGTGGTCAATGACAGAGGTGAGTTCCGGCTGCACCTCATACCATCCGGTATCTTCAACCCTGACACCGTGTGCGTGATAGGCACTGGGGTCGTGGTGAACCCCGTTTCTCTCGCTGGCGAGATGCGTGCGCTCTCCGAGGCGGGCGTGTCTTTGGACAAGCTTGTCATCTCAGACAGGGCCCACCTCGTCATGCCTTACCACATCGCTTTGGACCGGGCCGAAGAGCAGTTCAGAGGGGCAAAGATCGGTACTACTCTCCGGGGAATTGGCCCGGCCTACGCCGACAAGGCGGCCAGATGGGGATTGCAGGTATGCGATCTATACGACCGTGATCACTTCACCCAAAGGGTGAGGTCTCAGGTGGACCGTGCGAACCGGGTGCTCTCCGGAGTGTACGGGGCACCGGTCGTCTCGGCGGACAACATAATCGACGAGATCTGGGAGACCTGCCCGTTGATCCGTCCTCACGTGGCGGATGTGACATCCTACGTATGGAATGCCCTGGAGCGAGATGCCCGCATTCTTCTGGAAGGCCAGCTTGGAGCCATGAGGGATCTCGACTGGGGCGCTTACCCTTACGTCACTTCCTCAAACCCCATCGCAGGTGGAGGAGCGGTGGGGGCGGGGATACCTCCCTCGAGGATCACGAGAGTCGTGGGGGTCGTCAAGGCCTACTCGACTGCGGTGGGGGAAGGGCCGATGCCCACAGAACTCCATGATTCAGTCGGGCAGCGTCTGCGGGACGTGGGGCAGGAGTATGGGGTCACTACCGGAAGACCCAGAAGGTGTGGATGGTTCGACGCGGTGGCCGCCCGGTTCAGCGCGCGCCTTTCAGGCTTCACCAGGCTCGCTGTGACGAAACTAGATGTTCTGAGCAACTTTGAGTCTGTGAAGGTCTGTGTGGCCTATGACGTTGACACCTGGGAAGGCACGAAGAGGGTCACGACAGTTCCCGCCGGGTTCCTGATGGGGCGGGCCCGGCCGGTCTACGAGGACCTCCCTGGATGGGGAGGCGACATATCCGATGCGCGGTCAGAAGCGGATCTGCCCGAGGCGGCGAGATCCTACCTTCGTAGAATCGAACACCTCGTCGGAGTCAAGATCGGCGTTGTATCTGTCGGTCCCAGGAGGGATCAGACGTTTGAAACCGACTAACAGCAAGATGTGGAGGGACGTTCATGGACTCACCCCAGGAGCCAGAGAACCCCGTCGTCGTCAAGCTGGAGTGGTGTAAGGCATGCGGCATCTGCATAGCTGTGTGCCCCACAAAGGTCCTGGAGGCGGGGGCGGGGGGCAAGGCCGCTGTGGCCAGGCCGGACGAATGCATTAGGTGCGAGACCTGCGAGATCATGTGCCCGGACTTCGCGATCCGGGTCGTGGGGGCGAAGCAACGCAAAGCCAAGCCCGTAAAGGGGGATGTGCAAAATGTCGAATAAGTCCGACATAAGCGTCAGACTCCTGCAGGGCAACGAGAGTTGCGCTGAAGCCGCTCTGCTCGCTGGAGTCCGGTTCTTCGCCGGTTACCCCATTACCCCGTCGACTGAGATCGCCGAGATCCTCTCGGAGAGGCTTCCCCAGGAAGGGGGGAAGTTCATCCAGATGGAGGATGAGATCGGCAGCATGGCCGCGATCATAGGCGCCTCTCTCGCTGGACTGAAGTCGATGACCGCCACGTCCGGACCTGGATTCTCGCTCAAGCAGGAGAACATCGGCTTCGCCGCCTTCACGGAGGTCCCATGTGTCATAGTGGACGTCCAGCGAACCGGGCCCAGCACCGGGCTTCCCACATCCCCCGCACAGGGTGACCTGATGCAAGCGAGATGGGGAACGCACGGGGACCACCCTGCGGTCGCTCTCTACCCGTCTTCCGTATCTGAGGTGTTCGATTTGACAATACAGGCGGTCAACATTTCAGAGAGGCTCCGTACACCTGTGATCCTTCTCCTCGATGAGGTTGTTGCCCACATGCGGGAGAAGGTCGTCATACCCCCCGAGTCCGAGATTGAGATCCACCACCGGCCCAGGCCCACGGTTCCGCCTGAGGATTACCTACCCTATGCGGCTGAACCGGACGGGGTTCCTCCAATGGCGGATTTCGGAACGGGGTACAGGTACCATGTGACGGGCCTCTACCATGACGTAACGGGCTATCCAACTTCCTCACCCCAGGCGGTCGACTTCCTCATACGGAGACTCCACGCCAAAGTAGCCGCGGCGCAGAGCGAGATTACGTTCACCCGCGAGGAGTTTGTGGATGACGCCGATACGTGCGTGGTCGCATGCGGGGTCACCGCAAGGTCCGCGCGGCGGGCTGTGCAGCTCGCGCGTGAGAAGGGCCTGAGATGCGGGCTTCTTCAGCCCATGACCATCTGGCCTTTCCCCTCCGGGAAGGTTGCCGCGATTGCCTCGGCTGTCAAACGAGTAATAGTGCCTGAGATGAACATGGGCCAGCTTCTGGGCGAGGTCGAGCGGGCCGCCGGTAACCGGTGTGAAGTCGTGGGGTATTCAAAGGTGGATGGGGAGCCTATCACACCGGCCGAGATTCTGTCCAGGATAGAGGAGGTGTAGATGGTGACCGTGCCAGTCGAGGAGTACCTGAGGCCGGCGATGATGCCAACCATATGGTGTCCCGGATGCGGCCACGGCATCATCATGAACGCGGTGCTCCGGGCCATCGCGAGGCTTGAGATTCCCAAGGATGACATCTGCGTGGTGTCTGGAATAGGCTGTGCTTCGAGGGCGCCGGGTTACCTGGATTTCAACACTCTTCATACGACACATGGGCGTGCCCTCGCGTTCGCCACTGGCATCAAGGTCGCCAACCCGAAACTTCGCGTCATCGTGCTGACCGGGGACGGCGATGCGGCGGCGATCGGAGGCAACCACTTGATCCACGCGGCCAGGCGCAATCTCGGAATCACCACTGTTTGTTTCAATAACTCCATTTACGGGATGACATCGGGGCAGTACTCGCCCATGACCCCGAGCGGGAGGCTCGGCACCACTGCCCCATACGGGAACGTCGAACGCAACTTCGACCTGTGTGATCTCGTTCGGGCGTGCGGCGCGAACTACGTGGCCCGGGCTACCACCGCCCATCCCCGACAGCTATCCACATACGTGGAACACGCCCTGACCACGCCGGGATTCGCATTTGTCGAGGCGGTCACACAGTGCCCGACGTATTTCGGCCGGAAGAACAGACTGGGCGGGCCGGTGGAACTGATCGAGTGGTTCAAAAAGAACTCCATCACCGTAGCGGCAGCCGCGAAACTCGACCCGGCAGATCTGGCAGGGAAGATCATCATAGGCGAGTTCCACCGGGGTGACGCCCCGGACTACAGCGAGCTCTACGCCAAGGTGATCCAGCGGGCGAAGGAGGCGGCGGGGAAATGAGAAGGGAGATCAGGCTTTCGGGGTTCGGCGGACAGGGATTGATTCTCGCCGGCATCATCTTGGCTGAAGCAGGAATGCTGGATGGACATGAAGTGGTCCAGACACAGAGCTACGGTCCGGAGGCCAGAGGCGGTGCATCCAAAGCTGAGGTCGTAATGAGTGACGAACCTGTGGATTACCCCAAGGTCACCTCACCGGACGTACTCCTTCTGATGTCCGACGCAGCGTGCGCACGTTACGCGTGCACGGTTCAAAAAGGTGGCACAACGGTGGTGGACTCGGGGCTGGTGGGGTCCATGCCCGAGACCGGGGGACCGGTGTACGGGTTTCCTATCACAGAGATATCGAAGAATGCAACCGGCCGGACAATCATGGCCAACATAGTTGCGCTGGGTATCCTAAACGAGGTGGCGAAGCTCGTGTCCTGGGAGTCTCTGGAGCGCGCAGTGAAGAACCGCGTGCCTCGCGGAACGGCGGACGCGAATCTCGCGGCGCTTCGCGCGGGAATAGAAGCTGTCAGGACCTCCGTTTGAGGAGTTGACCTGATGCAGGGCAGTATGGAAGGTGTTGGCGATCAGACGGCGAATACCACGGGTGTAGGCTGAGTCCAATCAGTTTTCGGGGAGTGATGTACTCTTGGACAGTTCCATGTTCGCGGCGCGGATGCAGGGGCTGAGCGGGAATGTCATCAGAGAGATCCTCAAGCTCACCGAGAAACCGGACATCATCTCCTTCGCAGGTGGTCTTCCATCTCCTGAGTCTTTCCCCGTGGACCGGCTGCGGGAGCTCGCTGATGAGATCCTGAGAACGGCCGGGAAACAGGTTTTCCAGTACGCCACGAGCGAGGGGTACGGTCCTCTGAGAGCCTGGATAGCGGGGTCTCTCGAGGAAAGAGGGCTTTCGGTCAGCTCCGACGAGGTGCTCATCCTCTCCGGCTCCCAGCAGGGCATCGATCTGGCCGCGAAGGCGTTCATCAACCCCGGGGATTTCGTGTTGGTCGAGAGGCCGACTTACCTTGCGGCTCTGCACATCTTCAGGTGCTATGAGGCCCAATTCGGTCTCGTCGACTCGGATGAAGACGGCATGCGCCCGGACTCTCTCAAACGAGCTGTGGAGCTCTACAACCCCAAGCTGATCTACCTCGTTCCAACCTTCCAAAACCCCACCGGGACCACGCTTGTGCTCGAGAGGCGGCGGGAGGTCATGGAAATCGCCATGCGTTACGGGGTCGTGGTCCTCGAGGATGATCCCTATGCTGCGCTGAGGTACGACGGTGATCCTCTGCCTGCGGTGTCGAGTTTCGACACAAAGGGGACACACATCCTCTTGGGCAGTTTCTCGAAGGTCATATCCCCTGGCCTGAGGGTCGGTTACGCGGCGGCCCCGCCTGACATTCTGAGGAAGATGGTTATCGGCAAGCAGGCGTCCGACGTCCACACCAACAACCTGGCGCAGCGGATGGTGGCGGAGTTCTGCATGAGGGGGTACCTCGGTCCCCATGTGGATGCCACCCGACAAGCCTACAGGGTCAAGCGTGACACGATGCTTCGCGCCATCGAGAGATACTTCCCCCAAGGGGCGTCGTGGACGCGTCCACAGGGCGGCCTGTTCTTGTGGGCCACCCTGCCGGAGACCATCAACACTGGAGCCCTGCTCACACAGGCAACTGAGGAACGAGTCGCCTTCATCCCTGGTTCGCCTTTCTTCGCTGATGGATCGGGGCAGAATACGATGAGGCTGAATTTCTCAAACGCGAGCCTGGAGGCTATAGATGAGGGCATGCTGAGGCTCGGACGAGTGATCAAGCGGGCCATGAGCGTGTGACCCCGTTTCGTCCAGACGTCTGAGACGTATGGGGCCCGGGCGCCACACAGGCGGGGCGACCGGGCCCTTTTCCTTGTCCCGCCGGTTCGAGGCGGTGAGGAGGTGCCGGAGGATGGACCCGCTGTTCGACTTCGTGATCAGAAGGGTAGACATATCGGTGATCTCGAACCAAAGATGGTTTGGAGCGAAAGCGGAGGTGCCAAGAGGGTTCACTGTGTCGGACTACGCCGTGTTCCCTGCTGCGCGAGGCGAGGGGAGAATCGTCCTGGCGTGCCTTGAGTTCGAAGGCGCGGGCAGGTATTTCGTCCCGATCGAGCTGGCGGAGGCCGGCACGTGCGTGCATGGGCCGATCTATGCCACCGCCCGGGGCCCGTGGGGCGATGTCGTGGCAGCGGACGCGGCAGGGTCGCCTGGGTACGTGGAGGCCCTCGCCCAGCAGATGGAATCCGGGGGCAACGTTGCGGCGAAGTACGGGCGATTCGAGTTTCGCGGTATTGGAAGCCCTCCCAGGTGGCGGATTATGCAAGTCTCTGACACTCATACGAACTCACTCGTCGGAGCAAGCAGGGCAAGCGTGTTCAAGACGTTTCGGAGGATGGTGCCGGGGATCAACCCTGACGTCGAGATAGGGGCAGCGCTGGCGGAGCATACTTCGTTCCGGGAGACGTCCACCGTCGAAGGGGAAGCGTCGTACATTGACCCATCAGGGGCCAGGTTTTCTATAGCGGTGCGGCAGGCCTTCGTAGATCACCTCGGTGACCTGTGGGGCCTTCTGGCTCCCGAGCTCCATGAGGTGTTCGGCAAGGTGGCCAGGGGAGATCACGGGAACCCTCTGGCCCCGGGGCCTCCTTGGATGTGGGGGTGCGAGGAACGGTTCGTCCAGCTTGGGCAGGTCGTTGCGAGGCTCCACGCGGCACTTGCGTCCGTCCCGGCGAAAGGGTTCGGCAGCCACCCCGTCAGTGTGGCGCTCCTTCGCTCCTTCTTGTCGCGCATGGAGGAGAGGCTGGATGCGACGGTCAGAGCCATACGCTGTGCTGGTGGTGGCGCTCGATGCGAGCTGGAACGACAGTGCCGCTGGGTGCTGGAGAACGAAGGGATCATCCGCACCGTCATGGCCAGGATCACCTCAGCGCAAGGCTACCTCGGGCAAGTCATCCGCTGCCACGGGGATCTTCACCTCGGACAGGTGCTGGCCACCGCTTCAGGCTTCGCCATAGTCGATTTCGAGGGAGAGCCCCTGGCGTCTCTTGAGGAGCGGCGGATGCCCTCCAGTCCGCTTCGGGACGTGGCGGGGATGCTCCGATCCCTGAACTACGCGGCGGAGTCGGCGATACTATCGCTCGGGACTGACGAGCCGCGGATGGACGCGGCCCGCGCGGCGGCGTTTGGGTGGGAGGCCTCGGCGAGGCGGGCCTTTCTCACCGGGTACTTCGGTGGGTTAGAGCAGACAGGAAACGCGAGGCTTGTGCCTGCGGGTGCTGCTCGCGATCTGATTCTTCACCTGTTCGAACTGGAGAAGGCCCTGTATGAACTGAGGTACGAGATCAACAACAGGCCTGACTGGGTCATGATTCCCCTGCGCGGAGTGAAGACTAGCCTTGCGCGGGTTGGAGGAGGTGCGACGTGAAGGACAGGCCGCTTTCTGTCACGATCATGACCAACGAGTACCCTCCGAACATATACGGCGGCGCCGGGGTACACGTGGACTACCTGTCGTCTGCCCTCGCGAGGCTCATGCGTGTGGAGGTCAGGTGCTTCGGCGAGCGCGAGACGACCGAGGATCCCTTCCCGGTAAAGGGGTATCGGGCGTGGCCGGACTTGTCTCGCGGGTCTGACCCTAGGCTGAAGAAGGTGTTGGACCCCATGTCAGCCGATCTGGACATGGTGAAGGACCCAATCCACTCGGACATCGTGCACTGCCACACTTGGTACACATTCTTTGCGGGTTTCCTTGCGAAGACCTTATACGGGGTCAAGCTTGTGACGACAATCCATTCCCTCGAACCGTTGCGGCCGTGGAAAGAGGAGCAGCTGGGGAGAGGATACAGGCTTTCCGCATGGATGGAGAAAGTCGGGATCGAGAATTCCGACCTGGTAATCGCTGTGTCCGGAGGCATGAGAGAGGACATCCTGAGGCACTTCGCGATCCCCGCGGAGAAGGTGCGAGTCGTCCATAACGGCATAGACCTTTCACAGTACCGAAAGACCGAAGACAAGAGTGCCCTGGCCGATCTGGGAGTGAGGGAACCATACATACTCTTCGTGGGGAGGATATCCCGGCAGAAAGGCATAATGCATCTTCTGGATGCCGTTCCGCACCTTCGCTCTGGTGTCGGCGTAGTACTGTGCGCGGGGGCGCCAGACACCCCCGGAATCCGGGACGAGCTTGCTGCGCGAGTCCGTGACATGCAGAACGTGGTGTGGATCGATAGGATGCTTCCCAGGAATCAGGTAGTGCAACTCTACAGCCACGCCTCAGTGTTCGTCTGTCCATCAGTGTACGAACCCTTCGGCATCATAAACTTGGAGGCGATGGCGTGCGAGACACCGGTGGTGGCGACGAGGGTCGGGGGGATACCTGAGGTCGTAGTGGACGGGAGGACCGGACTCCTGGTGCCTCCGGCGGACCCACGGGCCCTGGCGGGCGCCATCAATCAAGTGCTCGGGTCCCCGGAACTCGCTCGCATGTTCGGGCGAGCCGGCCGTGCCCGGGTGGAAGAGACATTCTCATGGGACGCCATCGCAAGGCAGACAGTTGATCTGTACGTGGAGGCCGCGGAGGAGGGTGCATAGCGAAGGAATGCGGTCTCGAATCCTGCCTCGGGGATCAGGTCCAATGCCTGGCAGGGATCAAGCTGGGTCGCGGTGGTTCCCGGGGCCCGGTGTGGTGCGGGCAAGCCTGGTGAAGGTTTCCCTGACCACTTCTGCGTGGAGTGACACCACATCGATCATCTCCGCAGGACAGTCTGAGAGGATGTCGAGTAGGCGGCGAACCGCCTCGTCTCGCGGGCCGGCGCCCACAGAGAGAAGGTCGTTCAACTCCAGCCCGAGTGCGTTGGATATTGACACGAGGACTCTGACGGAAGGCTGTTTCTCGCCCCTCTCTATCTGCCCGATGTAGCTCGCGTTCACGCCGCACTGCTCCGAGAGTGCCTCCTGCGTCATCTCACGGCGTTTCCGGAGTTCCCTGATACGCTGGCCTATCATCAGGCTGTGGTCCTTCACGTCCCTCACCGTCCCAGCTAAATCCTATCCGGCGGGGCCGCATGATGGAAGCGACGCGGAGCACTATTGCCATTGATGAATAGTGCTCCGTGTGCTACCATGAGACTAGCCACAGCTTAGCTCAAATGGAATCAGATGGGACTGGATACCACCCGGGTTCTCACCTTCAAGGGTGATGGATGGGCGATGGACCGAACATGTGTTCCATGATACGATATGAGTGGAGCGAGGTGGTGGAATTGGTGCGCACGTCAGACAACGAGGAGGTACTGAACCGGTGCGCGGAAACCCTGAGAGCCGCTGCCGGGTGGATCGAAGAGGACTCCGGGGACGCCGCAGAAGGCCGAGGCTTACCGGGCCGGGAAACAGTTGTCCACACGCGTGTGGGGGTGAACCGGCTGGATATCGAAGGCGGCATACTGGAGGTCCTGCGGAGTCTCGATGTAATCCTCGAGGGGCGGGACGTGACTTTCGCCCAGTTTCGCCGGGCCCGCGACCTGGCAGAGGAGGCTTACTTCACGTTAGAGGCCATAGAGCGAAGGCTCTACTCACAGCGCAGGCGTGGGCTCGAAATGCAGCTCAAGGCTCTGGTGGGGCGGGAAGCATGGGACGTGTACCTGGAGATTGATGAGGCTGTGTCCAAAGAGATGTCGCGGAGGCTGGCCTCTCGTTTTCCGGGACACACCGCCGGAGCGGGTGGGACCCGGGGACCACATGGGTACCGGTGAAGTTCGCGTAACGACATACCTGATCGCGGAGTCTGATCCAGCTGTCCGGACAGTGCTTGCGGAGTATTTGAGAGGTTGGGATTCCCGCAACCACCCGTATGTGGTGGAATGCCTGCCACGGCAAGTGCCGGACCTGCTGGATCGTCTTCGCCCCAAGGCCGTCGCGATCGATATCACCTTTGCGGCTCGCTCTGAGCTTGAGGCTCTCGCCCGAATGTGTGAGCGGACAGGAGGGACTAGGCTTGTCCTGATGTGCTCTGAGGAGTCCAACGACGCCTCCCGGACGGATCTAGGAACCAACCTGGTCCTGCTCCAAAAGCCTTTCGGCCTTCGCGCTTTCAGGCAGGCTGTGGGCTTGGCTCACTCCGACACTTCGAGCAACTCGTAGACCACTCTCCCGCCGGGCGCGGTGACCTCAACCCTGGACCCGGGCGGCCGTCCGATCAGCGCGCGCGCGACTGGGGACTCACAGGAGAGCATCCCGGTCTTGGCTGAGGCCTCCTCCGGTGGCACGATTGAGTATTCCATGTCTAGCCCGAGCTCAACGTCACGTATCTTGACCGTCGAGCCTAGTCTGGGCAGGAGAGGCTCACCTGACGCTCGAGCTCGAAACATGTCCCTGATCAACCCCGACATGTGCTGTGCGTTCTCCAGCGCGGACGGGCCAGTGAAGATCACTCCCACCTCGCATCCGGTCTCCTGTTCGAACCTGAGGATTACGCGGGCGAGCGACCGGTGAGCTCCTAAGACCCTCTGTCTTTCGTTACCCTGCCGGATCAGCTCAGGCGCCACACACAGGTAGAGGCTCTTGGCCCCGTTCTCTCTCAGCGAGACCGAGAGAGCCCGCAAAAGCATGCGGTCGAGCTTCGCCCCGCGCTCCTGGTACAGCTGAACCATGGGCACTATGTGCCCATACCCGACCTCGCGGAGGGCGCGTGCCGCGTTCCCGATCGACTGCTCGTCTCCCCAGTCCACCACGAAACCGAGGGCAGCAGCGCCGGAATCTGGGTGGACGGTGTCCACCATCGCCCTTACCTGCCGAACAGACCTGAATGGAACTGTAACTAGTCTGCCACCGTACAGCCCGACAAGCTGCCGTATGTAGCCCATTTCCGACATGTCCGCATCGTCTGAACAGCTCGCAGGAATCTCGGAAGGTCGAACCCGGACCAGGACATCCACACCCAAGATGGCACACCTAGTCGAAACCCTGCCCGGCGATGCCTCTGTGCATGCGGCCACGAATTGCTGGCGGTATCCACCACGCCCGAAGACCAAGCCGGACGGAACCTCAAGGCACCCCAGGCCCATCTCATGGCAGGCAGAAACGTACCTCGTAAACCTGTCCGCGGTGGTCTGAGACGTCGCCACGCTCCCCCGAATGGAGGGCCGCCCAGAGAACCCGATCTTCACTCTTCATCGCCTCCGATCCCCGCTCTATCTTGTCCTGGGGCGCATGGGAATACACCATCGTCAGGCAAAACACCACGGCCTCGTTGATTTCCCACTGGAATGCAAGTCATTCGTGGTTTACGCGGAGGAAAACGGAGTCCGACATCGAAAGAAAGATGGATAGGGGTTCTGGGTCAGGGGTGTGCTCCGCGTGCATAGACGAGAGTTCACGGTGGTGCAGTGGTTCGTCGCGCTCATGCTTGTGGCATTTGCATGTGTGCCCAAAGCTGCAGATGCCTCGAACACGTGGCGCCTCGAGGTCATCAAGGGGGGAACCGTGCTTGAGGTCCAGGGCGGCGCGGCGGACGTCGCCGGGGAGCCTTACGTCGCCCTCCGCGTGCTCACCGATTACTTCGGTGCCTCCATCGGCTGGCTGGGTGACCTCAAAGAGGCAACTGTCGAGATCGGGCCGACGAAGGCCGTCTTTCGCGTGGGCGAGGCGAGGGCTGTCGTCAACCGATCGGACTTGGACTTGTCTCTGCCGCCAGTGATGGTGGGGGGGCGAGTCATGGTGGCCGCGCACGACCTGACCGTGCTTGACCTTTCGGTCTCAGTTGAACCGGCAACCAGACTCGTGCGCGTGGGTCCTAACAAGGTAAAGGTTCTTGGGCTCTCGTGGTCTTTCGATGATGGCCGCGGAGCGCTTGCGATACAGGCCGACTCGAACTTCGAGTACAACAGTTTCGTTCTGTCCTCTCCAGACCGGCTAGTCATCGACGTGTTGGAGTCGGAGCCCGGTCCCGGCCTCAAGAACCTCGAGGTCGGAGACGACATCGTGCGCCGTATCAGGGCTGCCGTGAATAGGCCCGGGGTCGTCAGGGTGGTGCTGGACCTCACCAAGTCCACTGGGTTCACCCTGTCCTACGAACCAGGTAGGCCGGCGCGGCTGCTGGTGCGTTTCAACACTCGGATATCGGCGATCGGTGTCGAGGAATCTCCCGCGGCAGGGAGAGTCGTGGTGCAGGCCAGCGGGCGCTTTGTCTTCAGGCAACCGCGCGAGGGCGCGGACGGCACATACTACATCGATATACCAGACGCCACGCTGATGGCCGAATGCGTCGATCTCCCGGCGGGCCGGCACGGTGTCGAATGGTTGAGAGCGGGGCAATTTGACCCATCCACGGTCAGGGTGGTTATGAAGCTCAGGGATGGCCTGGTGCCTCACCCGAGGTTCTCGCTCTCGGATCAAACCAGGCTCATGGTGGACCTTTCCTACGTGCTGTCGGACGTCCGCGTCCGTTCCGAGCGGGGCCGCACCCTGGTGGAGTTCGAGACGTCCGGTCCGGTGGATTTCCGAGTCTTCCGGCTCATAAAACCCGACCGTATCGTCATCGATATGCCGGGCGCGGCGCCGGGCGCAGTCCGGGTACTGGACGTGGGCTCGAGGTCTGTCCAAAGAATACGCGCTGCCCAGTTCACCATGGAAGTCGGCCGTGCTGTTGTGGACCTGTCGCATTATTGGCGTCATTCCTTCGATATCTCGAGCGACAGGCGGACCCTGAGGCTTCAAGTGGATGAGTCGCCTCTCTACCAGCGGTCTATAATGCTGGATCCGGGGCACGGGGGCACCGATCCGGGTGCGGTTCGAAACGGGCTTCTCGAAAAGGATATCAACCTTGACATCGCTTTGAGACTCCGAGATCTCCTGAGCGCATCCGGAGCACATGTTTCCATGACCCGTGAGGACGATTCTACTGTGGAGCTCGCGGATCGGGCGAAACTCGCAAACGGACTTATGCCGGACGTTTTCCTGTCCATCCACTGCAATGCGGTGTGGAATGTCTTCCCCTGCGGGACGGAGACATACTACTACAACATGGTCCCATACAGCCAGGAACTAGCTGTGCTCGTCCACAACTCACTCCTGAGAGAGATCGAGTTGATGGACCGGAAGGTTCAACGGAAGAACTTCCTGGTAGTCCGCGAGACCGAGGTGCCGTCTGCGTTGGTGGAAGTGGCTTTCATTTCGAACGATGTGGAAGCTACGAAACTCAGGGACCCTGCTTTCAGGCAGAAAGCGGCAGTCGGCTTGCACAACGGGCTCCTGCTGTACTTCGGGGGCGAGATGTTCGAACGGTGGGAAAATCGTGCGCAGGGGCCCGGTGCGCCGGTACAGGCATCACCTCTGCCAGCTCAGGCGCCTCCAACGCCGCTGCCTGAGATTCCGCCTCTGCCGGCCCCGGCGCCTGTTCTCGAACCGCTGCCAGACCCCGAACCCGGGCCGGATATGCCTTCTGCTGCAGAAAGAGGGCCCGCCGATGCGGGTTCGCCACCTGCCCAGCCTGAGTCGGAGCCATCGCCTTCTGAGCCGCCTCCGCCCTCTCCGGAAGCACAGCTGGTATCTGAGGGTCCCATGCCCGGCGATGCTGTGCCCGGCGATGCCATACCCGGAGACACTCTCCAGGCTCAACCAGAGCCCGAAAACCCGCCCGTGGCAGATGCGAAAGGCATATAATAGACGCATGGATGCAAAGAGCATAGGAGTGTACGATTCGGGAGTCGGCGGGCTGACCGTCGTCAAGGCCATCATGTCCGCCGCTCCGGGTTGGCCCATTGTCTACTGCGCGGACACCGCGCGGGTACCTTACGGCGAGAAGCCTCGTGAGCACATAATCCGATTTGCCCGGGAGATCATATCCTTTCTCGCCGCGCAGGGAGCGGCGGTCGTGGCGTGCGCATGCAACACATCCTCCGCATTGGCCCTTCCGGTGGTGGGTGCGGAGTACGGCTTCCCCGTGGTGGGGATGATCGAACCGGGGGCGCGGGCAGCGGTCCGCGCCACGCGAAACGGCCGGATAGGTGTGATAGCGACCACGAATACCGCGCGAAGCCGAGCATACGCGGCGGCGATAGGCCGCATCGATCCGCTGGTCCAGGTCTTTGAACAGGCATGCCCCCTCCTTGTACCCATGATCGAACAAGGAGAAGTGTCCGGAGGGTATGTGAGGGAAGTGCTCTCGGGCTATCTCGCCCCACTCGTGAGGGCCGGGGTGGACACGGTTGTGTACGGGTGCACCCACTACCCGTACCTCGAGGACGAGGTCCGCGCTGTCGTGGGACCCCATGTGTCGCTTGTGGACCCTGCCGTGAGTGTGGCTGCAACAGTCCGCGCCGCGCTTGACTGCTGCACGGGCAGGGCCGGTGTCCGTTCTCGCACAGAGGCCGTCTCGTACCGGTTCTTCACGAGCGGGGATCCGGAGGAGTTCAGGCGGATTGCCCGGGTTCTTCTGGGATGGGAGCTAGAAGCAGTCGACCATGTGACGTTCAGTGCGCCCCGTCCCTGTTGGGGCGTTCAGAAGGGGGACAAATGGGATGCGGCTTACGATACTCGGGAGTAATGGCCCTTACGCGGGGCCTGGAGGAGCATGCTCCGGATACCTGCTCCAGGGCACGGACGCGACGGTTCTGGTGGACTGCGGCCCCGGGATCATGGCTTCACTTCAGCGTCACGTGAATTTCCGGCGTCTGGATGCCGTCATCATCAGCCATTATCACCCCGACCATTACTCGGACCTTCTCACAGCCCGGTATGCCTACCGGCACGCCCGGTCGCAGGGCAGCCTCTGGGGACGAGTGAAGCTGGTACTCCCGGGCCCGGGTTTGGAGTCGTTTCTGGCGGACGCAGTAGGTGATTCCTATCTCGACCTCTTCGATGTGGTTCCAATAGAGGACGGCTCCGAGTTCAGCGTGGGGGGAATGGATTTCGAGTTCCGCAGGATGGAGCATGTGGTTCCCGCGTTCGGCGCGACGGTGCGCGAATCAGGGCGGGAGCCGGGCCGGGCGGGTCTGGGGTACACGGCTGACACTGGGCTTTGCGACGCGTTGTGGGACATAGCGAGGGACTCATCGACCCTTCTCGCCGAGGCATTCATGCAGGAGAGCGACCAGAGCGGCAGGGCGGTTGGGCACCTATCCGCTCGCGACGCGGGGATGGTCGCTGCGAAGGCGGGGGTAGCGAGGTTGATTCTTACCCACCTGCACCCGGAGAACCCACTAGAAGTCTCACTTGCCGAGGCGCGCGCAGTCTTTGCCGGGGACATTCAGGTAGCGAGGATCGGGGCAACCTACGATCTATAGAGGGAGGGCTAGCACGTGAGATCAGACGGCAGGGGGACAGGAGAATTGAGGCCCGTCCACATAACCCGGCACTACATAAAGCACGCGCCCGGATCCGTCCTTGTTGAGATGGGCGACACAAAGGTCCTATGCACCGCCACCTACGACGACAGACCTCCGCTGCATGTCAAGGGGACAGGCCGGGGTTGGGTGACCGCAGAATACGCTATGCTGCCGCGGTCGACCCCGGAGCGAACACCAAGGGAGCGAGGGGCGGGCAGAATCGCTGGCAGGACCCAGGAGATCCAGAGGCTGATAGGCCGGGCGTTGCGGTCCGTCGTGTCCGCAGCGGATCTCGGGGAGTGCACGATCTGGATCGACTGCGATGTCATTCAGGCCGACGGGGGCACGAGGACCGCCTCGATCACCGGGGCTTTCGTGGCGCTCGCGGACTTGCTGGATTCGATGCCCGACTGGGAAGGGAAACCCCTGCCAGTCACTGACTTTCTCGCCGCGGTCAGCGTGGGCGTTGTGAACGAAGAGATGCTGTTGGACCTCTGTTACTCGGAGGACTCCGGGGCCCAGGTGGACATGAACATCGTCATGACCGGCTCGGGAGGTCTGGTTGAGGTTCAGGGCACGGCGGAGGGGCGTCCGTTCAGCCGTGAGGAGCTCGACGCGCTACTCGATCTCGGCCGGTCAGGTATAGAGAGACTGTGCGAGGCACAGCGTGCAGCCCTGGGCGCGGTCTCGGAGAGAATCCAGCGAGGCGGGCGCCGGGAGTGAAAGCGCTTGTAGTCGCCACCAGGAACAGGGGAAAAACCGCCGAAATCGGGGCGATCCTCCGGGCTCAAGGGATTGAGGCTGACTTGCGCGCGCTTTGGGACTACCCGGGTGCGCCGGAAATCTCAGAGGATGGCGGTACCTTCGTTGCCAACGCGGTGAAGAAGGCAAGGGCGGCCGCGATGTTTACCGGAGAAGTGGCCGTAGCGGATGACTCCGGCCTCGTGGTGGACGCACTCGGAGGCCAGCCTGGTGTGATGTCTGCCCGGTTCGGCGGGCCTGGGCTTACGGACAGAGAGAGGTATGAAAGACTCCTCGCGCTGATGCGGGACGTGCCGGGCCCGGCGCGAACGGCGAGGTTCATATGTGCGGTTGCGGTTGCGACTCCTGAGGGGCTTATTGGAGTAGCGGAAGGTTCGTGCGAGGGAACAATCGCGTGGGAACCCGCGGGGGAGGGTGGGTTCGGATACGACCCCGTGTTCATCTTTGCCGGATCTGGAAAGACCTTCGGCCAGCTCGATGAGGCCACCAAGAACCGGGTGAGTCACAGGGCCAGGGCTTTTGAGAAGGCGATACCGTTGATCCGTGAGGGATTGGGGCTCTGAGAAGGGCGGACAAGGATGTCCGAGGCGATGTCTCGCGGCCGGACCTTCGCGGTAATTGACTGCGGTTGGGGCATGTGCTAAACTCAAAGCTGTTCCGGGGCGTAGCTCAGTTTGGTAGAGCGCATGGTTTGGGACCATGATGTCGCAGGTTCAAATCCTGTCGCCCCGACCATGTTGACGACAACCAGGAATACCGCTAAAGGCGATGAAAGAGACTAGTAGCACGGAACTCCCCGTTCAGGGAGGGTGCGCCCAGACTGTGAGCGCCCCCGGGCGAGGGCGCCGCGAATTCACTCTTGAGCCGCAGGCTGAGAGGGGCTGGGTTCCCGCGTAGGCCGGAGCCGGGGGTTTCCCGTTACAGAGACAGGGCATGTTGTGTGCCTGGAAGAGTGGCCGTTTGGCCGATTTGGGTGGTACCACGGAGTCCACAACCTTCGTCCCATGGAAGGTTGTGGACCTCTTGTTTCACCGGGAGGTCCTCACAGTTGGCGAAGAAGATGAGGCTCGACCGGCTCATGCTCGAACGGGGGTTCTCAAAGGACGAGAAGACCGTCCGGGCATGGATCATGGAAGGCCGGGTGCTGGTGGGGGACGTGAGGGAAGACAAACCTGGGACTCTCGTCGCGGCAGACGCCCCGATCAGGCTTCGCGGGGTGGACATCCCGTACGCAGGCCGCGGCGGCCTCAAGCTCGCTGCTGCCATCGACCGCTTTCAAGTCGATGTCCTGGGCAGGGTTGCCATTGATGTGGGGGCGAGCACCGGTGGGTTCACGGACTGCCTGCTTTCCCGAGGCGCATCCCGGGTGTACGCGGTGGACGTGGGGTTCGGCCAGCTGGTAGGGAGGCTGAGACAGGACCCGCGTGTGGTGAACATGGAGAGGACAAACATAGGGGATGTGACACCCGATGTGCTCGTGCCCAGGCCGGACCTGGGGGTCATCGACCTATCATATCTTTCACTCAGTATTGCGGTACCCACTGTGGCCGGCCTACTGGCTCCGGCACAGCTGGACGGACCGGGGTCGGAGATAGTGGCCCTCGTGAAACCTCTGTTCGAAGTGAAGGCGAAGGGGCCGGATCTGGAGGAGACCGATTACCGGGCTGCAGTGCGCCAAGCGGCAGAAGCGGGGCGGGGGTCTGGCTATTCTCTCGCGGGAGTGATGGCCTCGCCTGTGCTAGGCTCCGGGGGCACACTCGAGTTCTTTGTCCACCTGGGGACGAGACAGGGGATCACAGATCCGGACCGGGAGATTGACAGGGCGATCCAGGAGGGCCTGACCATTCTGGCCAGGGGGATGCAACGGGACGCCCAGGAAGATGGGAGGACAGGGGATGAAAGATCAGGTGTCTGATGTCATGCGTGCGGCCATGGAAGCCGTGAAAGCCGCCCGCTCCACGAAGGACCTGGAGGAGGTGAGGGTGAGATTTCTGGGGCGCAAAGGTGAACTCACTTCCTTGCTCCGGATGATGGGCCAATTGCCGGTCGAGAGCCGTCGGGAGTTCGGAGCCATGGTCAACTCCGGACGCGACCAGCTGGAGAAGGCCCTAACCGAGAGGGCCGAGGTCTTGGCGACAGAAGAGAAAGCCACGCGTCTGCAGGCGGAGGCCATTGACGTCACCATGCCCGGCCGAAGACCCTCGCTCGGCGCGATACACCCTCTGACCCGGGGGATCCGGGAGATCACGGAGATATTCGTGAGGATGGGATTCCAGGTGGTGGAGGGGCCTGAGGTGGAGACTGACTTCTACAATTTCGAGGCCTTGAACACCCCGAGGTACCACCCGGCCAGAGACGTGCAGGACACATTCTACATCACTGAGTCCATCCTGCTGCGCACTCATACCTCACCCATGCAGGTCAGGGAGATGGAATCCCACAATCCGCCGGTTCGAGTGGTGGTCCCGGGCAAGGTCTACCGCCGGGACCAGATCGACCCGCGGCACTCTCCCGTCTTTCACCAGGTGGAGGGGCTTCTGGTAGATCGGGGTATCACTTTCGCTGATCTAAAAGGGACTCTGACCCAGTTTGCCCAGGAGTTCTACGGCCGGGACCGGCGTGTCAGGTTCAGGCCTCACTACTTCCCGTTCACTGAGCCTTCGGCGGAGATGGACGTGTCGTGTGCCATCTGTCAGGGTTCGGGCTGCAGGACATGCAAAGGCGAGGGATGGATCGAGATCCTGGGCTCGGGGATGGTCCACCCGAACGTTCTTCGAGCTGTCGGTTATGATCCATCGGAACTGTCGGGGTTCGCTTTTGGGATGGGAGTGGAGCGTATCGTCATGTTGAAGCATGGCATCGACGACATGCGGCTCTTCTACGAGAACGACCTCAGGTTCCTGTCACAGTTCCGGTAAATATCGGGGGGTTGAGTTTGATGCTGGTCCCATTGAGATGGCTGCGTGACTACGTCGAGATACATGAGAGCCCGGAAGACCTGGCGGACCTCTTGACGATGAGTGGAACCAAGGTCGAGGGCATAGGCCAGGTTGGGGAGAACCTGGAGAGGATTGTTGCCGGGCGCGTGGTGTCTTTGGAGAGCCACCCGTCCTCCGACCGGCTTTTTGTGGCCTCCCTTGATATTGGCCGTCCAGATTCCTCAACTGTGAAGGTGGTGACAGCGGCGACCAACCTCGCAGTGGGGGACATGGTGCCGCTGGCGCTTCCCGGTGGTTGCCTGGATGACGGGACGAGGATAGTGGAGATGGAGTTCTCGGGCGTGGTGTCCGAAGGCATGCTCTGCTCCTCGCGTGAACTGGGGATCTCGCAGGATGCGTCGGGCATTCTCAAGCTCCCGTCGGAGATACTTCCGGGGCTGGACGTCGTCGACGCACTGAACCTCCGGGACACCGTGCTGGAGTTGGAAATCACTCCCAATAGGCCTGATTGCCTGTGTGTGCTGGGGATCGCGCGGGAAGTGGCGGCCGTCACCGGCCGGACCCTCGTCGCGCCGCCAGTGGAGGTCGTTGAGACACCCCGGCAAGCGAGCTCCATGGCCGTCGTGGAAATTGCCGATCCCGACCTCTGCCCGCGATACGGCGCGCGGATCTTCACCAATGTGACCGTGGGCCCATCGCCACTCTGGATGCAGGTTCGGCTCCGGGCAGCAGGGCAACGTCCCATCAACAACATAGTCGATATCACGAACTATGTGATGCTTGAGGTCAATCAACCCCTGCATGCCTTCGACTACGACCTTCTGCCGGACCACAGAATCATCGTCCGCCGGACGGTCCCAGGCGAAGTCCTGACCACCTTGGACGGTGTCGAAAGGCATCTCGAGCCTGACATGCTCGTGATTGCTGGACCTGATCGCGGGCTTGCGGTGGCGGGCATCATGGGCGGAGGGGAGACCGAGATCACCCAGTCGACCCGGAACGTCCTGCTAGAGGGGGCGAACTTCGCAAGGACGAGCATATGGCGGACGTCGCGCGACCTCAAGCTGCGAACCGAGGCTTCGTCCAGGTTCGAGAAAGGGATTGATCCAGAAGCCGTACCGCTCGCCCTCGACCGCAGTGCCCACCTTCTCAGGGCGATGGGAAGCGGCGAAGTCGCTTCCGGCATAATTGACGTGTATCCCGGTAAGACAGAACGCACCACCATATCCGCGAGCATCGCGCGAATCAATGCCCATCTGGGGACCAGCATCGGCCGGGAGATACGCGATTGCTTGACGAGGCTGGGGTTCGAAGTGGAACCCGGGGAAGGGCCGATGGAATCTGGGGAATTCAGAGTCTCGGTGCCGTCGTTCCGCGGGGACGTCCGCGAAGAGGCGGATCTTGCGGAGGAGGTCGCCCGGATCTGGGGGTTCGGAAACGTGCCTTCAACTGTGCCGGGAGGAGGCATGCCCGGCGGCAGAAGTGCTTCTCAGGAACTTGCTGCCCGCGCGCGGGACGTTCTGGCGGCTATGGGAGCGAGTGAGTGTGCGACTTTCCCGTTCATGTCCCCCCACGATCTCGATAGGATCGGACTTCCCGTCGATCATCCGGCGAGGGAGGCAGTGCGGATCGCAAATCCGATGGTCGAGGAACATGCGCTGATGAGGACCACTATGATTCCATCCCTTCTAGGGGCCGTCCAGACCAACGTCAACCGAAGGAACAGAGGGGTATGTTTGTTCGAGCTGGGCCGAACTTACTCTCCCGGGGCCGCCCTCCGGGAGGGGCGCAGCCCGATCCGGGGCGAGAAGCCTGCGGTCGAACGGGAGGTCCTCGCCATCGGCATGGCGGGGCCCATGAACCACAAGCAGTGGTATGAGGGTGAGAGGGGGTATGACTTCTTCGACCTCAAAGGGCTCATCGAGACTCTCCTGGATGAACTGGGAGTGTTTGAGACGATATTTGCCCGGGCTTCTCGTCCGTGGTTCCACCCGGGGCGGGCGGCGGCAGTCGTTGCGGGTGAGACCGAAATCGGCACTTTGGGACAGGTTCACCCTGATGTCGCAGAGGCGTGGGGAGTCCCCGAAACCACCTGCATTGCTGAACTTGATTTCGATGCCATTAGGGGAGCCCAGAGAAGGGAAGCAAGGTTCGCTCCAATCCCGAGGCATCCAGCCGTAGAGCGTGATGTGGCGATGGTGGTTGGACGGGAAACCCCCGCGTCGCGAATTGCGGGGGTCATGTCCCGGGCAGGCGGGGACCTCGTCGAGAGCATCAGGCTCTTCGATGTCTACGAAGGGCCGCCGGTCGAGGTTGGGAAGCGCAGTCTGGCGTTTTCCATCACCTACCGTGCCCAGGATCGCACGCTCACCGACGGAGAGGTGAACGAAGTCCATGAGCGGGTCCGGGAGGCTGTAGTCCGGGATTTCGATGCCGCGCTGCGCTGAGGAGCCTAAAGGACTGATAGGTACCTGTCGAGTTCCCACTTGTGGACTTGGATGCGGTAGTCATCCCATTCGAGCTTGCAGGCGTTGACGAACCGAGGGTAGAGGTGCTCTCCAAGGGCGGAGACGACTACCTCGTCCTGGCTGAGCGCCTCTACGGCCTCGGCCAGCGATCCGGGCAGGCTCGGGATACCCTCCTGAGCGCGCTCCTCGGCGGACATGTGGTAGATATTCTTCATGATCGGCTCGGGAGGAGCGATGCGCTTCTTGATGCCATCCAATCCTGCTTTGAGGATCACGGCGAAGGCCATGTAAGGGTTGCATGATGAGTCGGGGGACCGCCATTCCACCCGGGTCCCGATCCCCCGGCTCGCGGGCACACGGCAGAGTGCACTCCTGTTCGCGGCGGACCAGCATATGTATACTGGTGCCTCGTACCCCGGCACCAGGCGTTTGTATGAGTTCACGGTCGGGTTCGTCACCGCGGTTACCGCCGGGGCGTGAGCTAGCAGACCACCGATGAAGAAGATCGCGGTCTCGCTCAACTGGTAGGGGGCGGCCGGATCGAAGAAGGCGTTCTGGCCGTTTGAGAAGAGCGAAAGGTGTGTGTGCATCCCCGACCCCGCCATACCGCAGATCGGCTTGGGCATGAACGTCGCGTGCAGGCCGTGATGGCGAGCCACCACTTTCGTGACAAACTTGAAAGTCGTGACCCGGTCGGCCGTGGTCAGAGCGTCGCAGTACTCGAAATCTATCTCGTGTTGCCCGGGAGCGACCTCGTGGTGCGCAGCCTCCACCCTGAAGCCCATCTGCTCCAGGGCGAGTACGATATCTCGCCTCGCGTCCTCACCGCAGTCGACCGGGTACAGATCGAAGTATCCGCCCTGGTCGTTCGTGTTGGTAGTGGCGGCCCCAAATTCATCCTGCCTGAACAGGAAGAACTCACATTCTGGACCCACGTTGAGTGTGAACCCCAACGCCTCGGCCTCGGCCACTGCGCGCTTCAGCACGAACCTGGGATCGCCTTCGAAAGGCGTGCCGTTCGCATTGTAAACATCGCAGATAAGGCGGGCAATGGTGCCGTCCGCGTGTTTCCACGGGAAGACGACGAAGGTGTCCAGGTCGGGACGGAGGTTCATGTCTGACTCCTCGATCCTGGAGAACCCCTCGATCGAGGAACCGTCAAACATCACTCGGCCGTCGAGGGCCCCTTCAAGCTGACTTAGAGGAATCTCAACGTTCTTCACGACTCCCACGATGTCCATGAATTGGAGCCGTATGAACTGGACGTTCCGCTCCTTTGCCAGGCGCAGGATCTCCTCGCGCTTGAAGGTTGACATTCAGATCACCCCTTCATGAAGTAATTTGCACCCGCTCGGCCGCGCGGGTACTATAGACCGCATAGTATCACCAGCTAAGTCCATTGTCAACATGCCCAGCACTTCGTCAAACCTGTAAAATCATCCGGAACACCGCTACAGGTCCGCCCATGCAGGATTCGGACAGGCCAATAGCAAAAGTACCAAATGTGAGACCGCCCCGAGGCGGAGCTATCAATCACCTCTCAGGGAGCTGGTAGGGATGTTGCCTCAGCAGAGTCAGAAGAAAGACACAAACAGGGTCCTCGCAGTCATAATGGGCGAGGAATATGTTATCCGTGGCGACGCATCTCCAGACTACATCGAGTCTCTGGCGCACGACCTTGACTTGAGGATGCGTAAGATCTCAGAGTCGAATCCCAGGCTTTCCCTCCACCAGGTGTCTGTGCTCGCGGCCCTGCACATCGCGGACGAGCTGGGTGCCGCCAGGCGCAAGTACGGCGAGCTGCTCAGGCTCGTAGATCAGAGTTAGGTTTCATGGACTGTGAGGGGTGGGTTCTGTGAACGTGTCATCCATCGACTGGCTATCTGCCGTGATCTTAGTGCTCATAGCCATCGACTTCATCATGGGTTTCCGGAAAGGACTTGTGCGGCAGGTTATCGACCTTGTGGGCATAATAGTTGCGATCCTGGCCGCACTCAGGCTCTACCCGAGCGTAGGGCAGTTCGTCGGCAGGCTGATCGGCGGCATGAGTCAGGCGGCAGCCAATGTCGTCGGGTTCATAATCGTGTTTGTGGGCATGGCCATCCTGGTCGAACTCGTCGGCTACGCGGTATCATTGGTCATGAGGCTCCCTGGGCTGTCCTTTCTCAACAGTATGGGAGGCGCAGTGTTCGGGGTTGCCAGGGCTGTGCTTGTCATCAGCGTGGTCCTGGTGGTGTTGTCCTCGCTGCACATCCCGTCCGTCACTGCCACGATAGAGCGGTCCCCCGTGGCTGTGAGGATTCGAGAAGTCGCACCCTTCTTCTACAAGCAATTCGACCGGATGATCCCGGAGGCACCACCCGCCCCGGGCCCTGGAGGTCCCAAGAGTGGAGATCTCAAATACAGAGATAGCAGGCATCTTTAACCAGGTTGCAGAGCTTCTGGAACTGAAGGCCGAGAACCCGTTCAAGGTGAGAGCCTACCGAAAGGCTGCGGACGCACTCATCTCCCTGGACAGGCCGGTTCGTGATGCCTTGGCCGATGCAGGGCACGGCATCCCCGGGATTGGCGACGCCATCAGGGCGAAGATAGAGGAGATTCTTGCCACAGGACGGCTCCAGTACCTGGACCGGCTCCGGGAGGAGATACCTCCGGCCATATTCCTGCTCACCGAGGTTCCGGGGATCGGTCCGAAGGCAGCCTGGAGGCTGCACGATGCGCTCGGGATCGATGATGTAGAAAGTCTGCTCTCCATGGCACGCGCGGGCAGGATCCGGGAGGTCCCTGGATTCGGCTCGAAGACCGAGGCGAATATCATCCGGTCCATCGAGCTCATGCGCCATGCCGGGGAGCGGAGCCCCCTCTACGCTGCCATCCCGATTGCCGATCGGATAGTGGACGAACTCGGCCGCGTGCCGGGTGTGACCCGGGTGAGCGCCGCGGGCAGCCTGAGGCGACGTCGGGACACCGTGGGGGACGTGGATATTGTTGCTGCCTCCGAGGATCCCGAGCGAGTGATGGACACGTTTGCGAGCCTTGCCATTTTCCGCGAGATCCCCGCGCGCGGGACCACGAAGTCGACTGGGATCACTGAGACCGGCCTTTCGTGCGACTTGAGGGTGGTGAGTCCCGAGGATTACTGGACTGCTTTGCACCATCTGACGGGGTCGAAGCAGCATCACGTGAGGCTCCGGGGCATCGCCGGAAGGCTTGGGCTGAAGATCAACGAATACGGCGTCTTCCGAGAGGATACCGGAGAGCCTGTTCCGATAGACAGCGAAGAGGACCTGTACGCTGCCCTGGGCATGTCTTACATACCGCCGGAACTCCGGGAAGACACAGGGGAGATAGAGGCGTCGCAAGAAGGGCGTCTTCCCAACCTGGTCGCCAGGAGCTCGATCAAAGGAGACCTGCACACCCACACGAAATGGAGTGACGGGGTAGGCACTGTCCTGGAGATGGCCCAGACTGCCCAGCGGCTGGGATACGAGTACATAGCGGTGACAGACCATTCCCGTGCCCTCGGGATTGCCCGTGGACTGGACCGGGACAGGCTTCTAGCACAGGTTGAGGAGATCCGACGTCTCTCCCGGGACTTACGAGGCATCCGAATTCTGGCCGGCTTCGAGGTGGATATCCTCAAGGACGGCACGCTCGACATGGACGACGAAGTGTTGGAGCAACTGGATATCGTAGTCGCGTCGATACACAGCGGATTCAGGCAGGACCGACACTCCATGACGGAAAGGATCCTGCGGGCAGTGCACAACCCGAATGTCGACATCCTCGCGCACCCTACAGGACGCATTCTAGGATACCGCCCGGGGTACGAGGTGGACCTGGACGCAGTGATCAAGGCGGCAGCGGAGACCGGAACAGCCATGGAGATCAACTCCTATCCCGACCGGCTCGATCTGTCTGACGCAAATGCCAGGGCTGCCCGGGACGCAGGGGTCACCATCGTTATAGATACTGACTCACACTCCCCTTCGGAGCTTGTGAATATCGAGTTCGGAGTCTGGGTTGCCAGGCGTGCCTGGCTCGAACCTCGCGATATCCTCAACTGCCTCACCTATGATGACCTCATGTCGCGGCTGGCCAGGAAGAAACGAGCTGCGGTCGTAACGTCGTGAGCCTTCCGGATACCTGCGGTTCACTCATGGGATACTAGCATCTGAGCAAGGTGTGAACCTGTCAGCTGGAGGCGAAGATGTCCCACATACTGCTCACCATAGTCAGGACCCTCATCGTTTACGCTTTCGTGTTGTTTGCGATGCGCCTCATGGGCAAGAGAGAGGTCGGGAACCTGACCCCTTTCGATCTCGTGGTCGCCATCATGGTCGCCGAGCTGGGCGCGATCCCGCTCGAGCGGAACGACATTCCCCTCCACAGCGGGCTGGTCCCCATCGCCACCCTGGCGGGCCTGGAGATAGCTGTGGCCGCCCTGTGCCTGCGCTCTATCGCTATCAGGCGAGTGGTCGTGGGAGAGCCTACCGTAGTGATGGAGGACGGAAAGGTCATTGAAGGAAGCATGAGGAGGCTCAGGTACAATATCAACGACCTCCTGAGCCAGCTTCGAGACCAGAAGGTCTTCAACCCGGCGGACGTAGAGTTCGCGGTGTTGGAGCCGTCAGGCAACCTGAACGTTCTGCTCAAATCGCAGAAACGTCCGGTCACCCCGGAGGATCTGGCGGTGCCCACGAAGTATGAAGGCCCGTCCTATCCACTTGTGTCTGATGGTCAGATCCAGTACCAGTACCTCAAAATGCTGGACCTGACCGTTCGGGATCTGAAAGAGAAGCTTCGCGAGAAGGGCGTCGCCAACCTCCAGGATGTCTTCCTGGCCAGTCTG
>JANLFS010000026.1:0-9119 GCA_024655925.1 Bacillota bacterium
GAAACCGGCCCCAAGATGAGATCTCCCACAGGTCAACCTGGTAAGACCCCTTGCAGAACACGAGGTTGATAGGCCGGGCGTGTAAGGGCGGCAACGTCCTTAGCTGACCGGTACTAATAGGTCGAGGGCTTGACCTCAAACCCTTAAGATCCAGACCCAATTCCCCATGCGCGGTTGTCTGAGAGCACAAGTGCAAGAACCCGTCTCTTGACGGGTTCTTGTTATTGAATGGGCCGAAGCTTGGAGGTTCCAGACAGTGAACCGCGAAATACATAGGATTTGTGTGGGATCTGCACTCGCGAGGAGGGCGCTCGATGTCACCCAATACCCGAGGGACCGCCAGGACGCGTCTGATGATAGCTCTGAACATTTTACTGGTGGTCTTGGGAGTAGTGGCCCTGACAGGGCTGAGCCGCGGGGGCGCAGGAGTTGGCCGCAGTCAACTGACAGAGGCAGCAATCATACTGGTTCTCGTCGTGGGCGTGGCATTCGTGGCGAACTGGGCGGTTCTGTTGGACCGGCGGCTGCAGACTGAGCGAGACCTACAGAGAATCACGGTCCAGCTCGATGGATTGCTCGACATTGAGAGAGCAGCTACGGGCCACCGGGATGTGCGCGAACTCCTCCACACGATTCTGAAACGAACCATGGAAATGGTAGACGGTGCGGATGGTTCCATCATGCTCGTGGATTCGTCCGGCGAGCACCTTACTATGGAGGCACATTTTGGACGGGAAGTCCACGACAGACTGATGCGGATAGCCCTCGGCGAAGGGATAGCGGGCTGGGTCGCCCAGACCGGGCAGGCCGTCAACCTTGCGGAGCCGCACAAGGACTCCAGGTTCATAGATGACGGAATCCCGATGAAAGGGATGGCAAGCGTGCCCATGGTCGTCCGCGACCGGATCGTGGGAGTCATAAACGTACAATCCAAGAAGGCCTCGAGGTTCACCGATACCAACATGGCGTTGCTTACAGGAGTGGCCAGTTTTGCCGCCTTGGTGCTGGAGAGTGCGGAGCTGTTCACAGAGGTGAAGCGCAAGGCGGATGAGATGTCCGCCATGCTTGATCTGGTCGGCGCGATAAGCTCTAACCTCCAGATCGACCAGGTGTTGAACGAAGCTATCGAGCGCGCAGTCCGGCTTCTTCAGGGCGGAGAGGCTGGCGTGATCATGCTGGTCGGAGTGGATGGCCGTCTTTCTGTTCACGCCAGCTATGGGTACCCTCCTGACATCGTGAAGGTGGGGCAGTGTGCAGGCTCAGGGTTCTCGGGCCGTGTGGCACGGGAAGGCCGAGGGCTCGTGATAGATGACGTCCGGGAAGACAACTACGCCGAATTCATGGTACAGGCTGAGCGACTCAGGCTCTTCTCTGTGCTCGACGTAAGATCTGCGGTGTGCGTTCCCATCCGGTCCGGTGAGCGGACGGTCGGTGTCATGAGTGTCGACAACCTCACCCGGACCGGCGCTTTCTCCCGCCGGGACCTCCAGACACTCGAAGGACTCTCGCAACATATCTCCATCGCGCTCGGGAATGCCATGGCATACGAGAGCCTGAAGAAGCACGCTGAGGAGCTCTCTGTCCTCCAACGGGTGGGAATCACCATCTCGAAGGAACGAAACATACAGGACCTCGCTGACCGTGTAATCTCGTTGATCGATGAAACCTTCGGCTATCACAACTCGTGTTTCTTGCTTCTGGACAACGAGATGCACGAACTGCGGGTTGTGGCTGCCAGAGGATACCCCGACACCATCAAGAACGTGCGGATTCCCCTGGACTCGGGGATAACCGGCCATGCAGCCACAACCATGAAGCCGTGCATAGTCGGCGATGTCACATTAGATCCTCGCTACATACAAGGCACACCTGGGACCCTCTCGGAGGCTGCCATCCCCATCACCGCAGACAACAGAGTGTGGGGAGTGTTGGACGTCTCCAGTACCGCCCCTGACGCGTTCAGAGAGCACGACGTCACAGTGCTCACTACCATCGCGAACCAGGTCGCTGTGGCTCTGACAAATGCGCATCTCATCCAGCAATTGCGCAAGAGCTTCTTGGCGACTGGTGAAGCCCTGGCCGCGGCGGTCGATACCAAGGACCACTACACCCTCGGGCATTCACGCCGGGTGACTGACTTCGCTGTGACCATCGCCCGGGCGATGAGGTTACCTGAACGCGCCATTGACGAAATCCGGACGGCGAGCCTCCTGCACGATGTGGGCAAGATCGGGATACCCGAGGCCATACTTCAGAAACCGGGCAGGCTCGATCCGGACGAGATGCGGCTGATCAAGATGCACCCTGAACTCGGAGTTCATATCTTGCAGTCTGTGGATGACTTCTCGGGCATAATACCTCTCGTCAAACATCATCATGAGAGGTACGACGGCAAAGGTTACCCCACTGGGCTCGCAGGCGAGGAAATCCCTCTCGGCGCCAGAATACTCTCGGTGGCTGACGCCCTTGATGCCATGACTTCTGACAGGCCGTACCGGAGTGGATTGCCCACCTCCGAGGCAGTCGACGAACTCAGGCGGTGCGCCGGGACGCAATTCGACCCGGACGTAGTTGACGCGGCAGTGGACATGCTCGCATCCAGGCAGTTGGCGGAGAAACCGGCCTGGCACGCGTAACCCGGGGTTTTGCATAGCCTGCATAGCCTGCGGTCTTTGACCGGAGGTAGCCGGGTATGATATCCTGGGAAACGTCATCAACTGAAAAGGAGGCGAACCCCGCCGGTCGCGGGGCGCGGGGGATTCAATGGAGTTCGGACGCTTTGCTTTCGCAGTCCCTGTCAGTGCTCTGGTAGCTCTGGCCTTCGCGCTATATCTGTCCGCGGCGATATCGCGGAAGGACGAAGGCAACGACAACATGAGGCACATATCGGGTGCGGTACGTGAAGGGGCACGAGCGTACCTAAGACGGCAGTACATAGGCGTAATTATCTTCTTCGCAGTCATGTTCGTGGTCCTGCTGCTTCTGGCCTCAGCGGGGCAACTCACTTTCTTCACTCCTTTCGCATTTCTCAGTGGCGGGTTCTTCTCAGGGTTGGCTGGTTTCATAGGTATGACCACGGCGACCAAGTCCAATGCAAGAACCGCGCAGGCTGCGTCGAACAGCGTGAATGAAGGCTTGAGAGTCGCATTCTCCAGTGGTGCGGTTATGGGACTCACCGTGGTGGGCCTCTCTTTGGTTCACTTGTCCATCTGGTACTTCGGCCTCACCTGGTACTACTCCACGGTGCAGGTCATCGCTGACCAGGGCGCGCGCCTCGCCGTGATCACCAGTGCCCTCCTAACCTCGGGGATGGGTGCGAGTTCCATGGCGCTCTTCGCCAGAGTGGGAGGGGGCATCTTCACCAAGGCTGCGGATGTGGGAGCTGACCTTGTTGGCAAGGTGGAGAAGGGTATCCCTGAGGATGACCCCAGAAACCCGGCGGTAATTGCGGACAACGTCGGCGACAACGTCGGGGACGTGGCTGGCATGGGGGCAGACCTCTACGAGTCCTACGTTGGATCGATAGTCGCCACCGCTGCCCTCGGGGCTTCCCTCAGGCTCGGGGTCAACTGGGTCATCATGCCGTTTACCATTGCGGCCCTGGGTGTGGTGGCTGCGATCGCCGGGAGCTTCTTCGTGAAATCCGGCGAGCAGGCAGAGCAGTCAGTCCTACTTGGAGCCCTACGTAGGGGTGTATACTCCACTTCAGCAATAGTCCTGGTGGGGAGCTACTTCCTCATCCGCGCGATACTAGGTCCCGAGCACACGCGGCTTTTCTGGCCGGTCCTCGCAGGCCTGGCTTCGGGGGTAGTAATAGGCCGCGTCACTGAGTACTACACATCCGCCTCTTACTCTCCCACCCGCCGGGTGGCCGAGTCTGCCCTGACTGGGCCGGCCACGGTCATCATCAGTGGAATGTCGGTGGGCATGGTTTCAACCGCCATTCCCATCCTGGTCATCGGTCTCACCGTGATCTTGAGTTACATACTCGCGGGCGGCACGGCCAACGAGACTATGGGCCTTTACGGTGTTGCCATATCCGCTGTGGGGATGCTCTCCACTCTCGGCATCACTCTTGCCACTGACGCCTATGGCCCTGTCGCTGACAATGCCGGCGGCGTGGCTGAAATGGCGCACCTCCCGAAACACGTGCGCGAGAGAACGGATGCTTTGGATTCTCTCGGCAACACAACCGCAGCCACGGGCAAGGGTTTCGCCATCGGGTCGGCGGCCCTCACCGCCCTGGCTCTGATTGCGGCCTACCGAGACCAGATCACCTCCTTGACCGGTGGGGGCCTAGTCACGTTCAGCCTGCTAGATCCCCCTGTTCTGACCGGTCTGTTCATCGGAGGCATGCTTCCGTTCCTATTCTCCTCCCTCACTATGCAGGCGGTTGGTCGCGCCGCCCAGGGCATAGTGGTGGAGGTCAGGCGACAGTTCAGGGAGATTCCCGGGCTCATGGAAGGCACCGGGAGACCTGACTACGCGAGGTGCGTGGACATATGTACCGCAGCGGCGCAGCGGGAGATGGTGGTGCCATCCCTTATTGCCATCATCGCGCCGGTCTCTGTAGGAGTCATCCTGGGCGCGAAGGCCGTCGGAGGCCTTTTGGTCGGAACGGTTGTCACCGGGTTCCTTATCGCGATCATGATGGCGAATGCCGGCGGCTCATGGGACAACGCCAAGAAGTACATCGAGTCCGGCGAATTTGGTGGGAAGGGCTCCGACGCCCACAAGGCCGGGGTGGTTGGCGACACCGTGGGGGACCCATTCAAGGACACATCCGGGCCGTCTCTGAACATCCTGATAAAACTGGTCTCGATGGTATCGATCGTGTTTGCGTCTGTCGTGGTCACTGCGGCGATCATGAAGTAACCTGGTGTACGACAAGACAGTTCTTGCATCCCGCCCGCCGGGCACTCGCCGGGGCGGGTTCACTTTTCTGACTGGTGGGTTTCTCTCGGGCATCCGAATCCGACGTGGAAAGGTCGGCAGACAACATCGCTCCCCTCAAGACCTCCATCAACCTTCTGGTTGAACCCCAAGGGAGCGTGTGATACTATAGTCCTGCTGTACGGGCGGCATTTGGCCCACACACGGAGGGTTCGGTTGATGGCTGGCAGAAGGCCTATTGTGTTGACGGTCCTGGATGGGTGGGGGGCGAGCGTGAGGGTGGCTGGCAATGCCGTTGCGCTTGCGAGGATCCCGAATTTCCAGCGGCTGCTTGAGGCGTATCCTCACACGACTCTCCCGGCGCATGGCCAGGCGGTAGGCCTGCCTGAAGGGCAGATGGGTGGATCCGAGGTTGGCCATCTCTGCCTGGGCGCGGGGAGAGTTGTTTATCAGGACCTTTCCTACCTCAACAACCTCATAGACAAAGGGGAGTTCCAGCGTAACAGAGTCATCCTGGACGCCATGAAGGTAGCTGCGGAGTCCGGACGATCGGTCCACCTCATGGGCCTGGTGTCCCCCGGGGGTGTCCATAGCCACCAAGACCACATATATGTGTTGGTTGGGATGGCCAGAGAGTCGGGAGTCAGGAACCTGTACATCCACGCGTTTCTGGACGGCCGGGACGTTCCTCCTGCGAGTGCCGTGGAGTATCTTGAGAACCTCCAAAACCGCCTGGACGAGCTCGGCCTCGGGGAAGTGGCGACTGTCAGCGGGCGCTACTACGCCATGGACAGGGACAACCGTTGGGATCGCACCAAGCTCGCGTGGGATGCACTGGTCCACGGGCAGGGAGTGTTCGCGCACTCGGCCATAGAGGCCGTTAGGAGGTCGTATGCCGAGGGCGTGACGGACGAGTTCGTGCTTCCCGTCGTCATCGTGCGGGAAAACGGCGAGCGTGTTGCCCAAGTGGAAGACGGTGACTCCGTGATCTTCTTCAACTTCAGGGCGGACCGTGCACGCCAGCTGACAAAGGCTTTCATGTTCGATGAGTTCCACGAGTTCGACCGAGGTTCGCGCCCGAAGGTGAACTTCGTCTGCCTGATGGAGTACCTGAAGTCCGACATACCCGTGGCGTTCTCTCCGCCTGACACCACGGATGTCCTGGCCGAGGTCTTGTCCAGAGCGGGAAAGAGACAGCTCAAGGTGGCGGAGACGGAGAAGTTCGCCCACGTCACGTTCTTCTTCAACGGAGGCCGCGAGGAGCCGTTTCCGGGGGAGGATCGTGTCCTCATACCTTCCCCTAAGGTAGCCACTTACGACCAGGCTCCCGAGATGAGCGCCCGAGCGATCGCAGCGGAAGTTGTGCGGAGAGTGGAATCCGGCGACTACGATTTCATCCTGGTGAACTTCGCAAACGGAGACATGGTCGGGCACACAGGCGACCTTGACGCGGCGGTCAAGGCGGTTGAGACAGTAGACGAGTGCCTGGGCCAGATATGGGATGCGATCTCAGCGGCGGGTGGAGTGCTGATCGTAACCTCGGATCACGGAAATGCCGATGAGATGGTGGACCCGGAGAAGGGCACTGCAAACACGGCACACTCGCTGAACCCGGTGCCTTTCATACTGGCGGGAGCGGGCCCTTGTGTGCTCCGACGGGATGGGGACTTCGGGGATGTGGCCCCAACCATACTAGAGCTGATGGGAGTTCAACAGCCAGCGGCAATGAGTGGGAAGTCGCTCATAGCCGGATACGGAGCGTAGGATATCTTTGCCTCCTTGTATCGGTGCATGTTGGCTCTTGCCTGGAGATAGAGCCCGACGAGTTCGGGGTTGACCCCAGCCTTCTTGTAGACCGCATCCACTAGGCTTGGGTCCTCGGTGTGGACCTCCACCGAGGACGCCCGGAACTTCCTACCGGCGTCAAGCGCGGCAACCAGGGCTGCAAACCTAGCGCCCCGGATGCCGGAGGACGGAGGGGCGTTTATGGGCTGTACGACTTCAGAGAGCACCCTGCGGTGCGAGTCCTGGACATGAAGCAGCGCGCATCCGGGCCTGCCGTTGGCCCCGAGTGTGACCGCTGTGAAGATGCGGATGGTGCCCTTCATTGCTAAGAGCCTCCTTCGTTCCTGTCGGTATGGAGAACAAATGTTCTACACACAAAGCTTAACACGAACACTTGTTCGTGTCAAGCCAGGTGACCCACTACCAAACAACCGCCCGCAAGGCGGGGGCAAAGGAGACTGGACGTGTCCATTACTACCTTCATCCCCAAAGACATTCTGGACATCCCGGCTGAGGAGTTCGACGCCCCCCTCTTCCAGGCGCTCATGGAGTATGTCCGGCTCAACCCGGCCAGGTTTCACATGCCGGGACACAAAAAAGGCGCCGGGATCCCTCCTGAGGTCGCACAGACCCTTCGCGAAAGCATCCTGGCCATGGACATCACAGAGACCCGTGGCATGGACAATCTGCACTCACCTTCGGGATGCATCAAGAAAGCCCAGGATTTGGCCGCGCAAACCTTTGGAGCGGACCGGACCTGGTTCCTCACCAATGGCACCACAGCCGGGGTGCATGCCATGATAATGGTGACCTGCAAACAACGGCAGAAGATCATCATCCCGCGCGATGCACACCTCGCAGTCATCGGCGGCGTCATCCTGTGCGGGCTCAGACCTATCTTCGTGTACCCGGATATAGACCCCGAGTGGGGGATTAGCCTGGGGGTGAGGCCTGAGGCTTACGAGGAGGCCTTGACTGAGCATCCGGATGCCAAGGCATGTCTCATAACCAGGCCGAATTACTACGGGATCGCTGAGGACTTGACGCCTCTGGTGGAGGCGTGCCGAAAGCGTGATATCCCGCTTCTCGTGGACGAGGCGCATGGCCCTCACATCCACTTCCACGAGGATCTTCCTCCATCTGCCCTGGACTACGGTGCGAGCATGGTGGTGCAGAGCACGCACAAGATGCTTGGATCCTTCACTGGGAGCTCGATGCTTCACATGAAGGGCACGAGCAGCAGAATCTATCCAGACCGTGTACAGAGGATGCTTGCGATCCTCCAATCCACGAGCCCATCCTACCTATTGATGATGTCTTTGGACATCGCGGCCACGGTGATGCGGAAGCGAGGACATCAGCTCATGGCGCGCGCTCTCGCGCTTTCTCAGAGAGTGCGCGACAAGCTTAAAGGGCTCCCCGGAGTGCGTGTCCTGGAGCGGCCCAGCATGGACCGGCTCAAACTCACGGTTTCCATGATCAACCTGGGTCTTGCCGGGTTCGACCTGAAAAACAAGTTGATTGACGAGTACAACGTCAGAGTGGAACTCGCAGATCTCGAGAATGTTATCGCGTTTATCACCTATGCCGATACAGAGGAGACTGTGGATGCTCTGGCGAACGCATTGACTGCCGTGGCGCGTGAAGCGTACGAAAAGGCCACCCGGCACGGCAACGGGCTCAACGGGGTGAAAGCCGACAAGCACCTGCAAAGAGGAGCCATCGGCACCCAGGCCATATTCACCCGTCACCTGTTTGCCCCGGCGGAGCAGAGGCTTCTGCCTCGTGAAGCGACGCTTGCAGCGCACGAGCTGGTGAGCCTAGAGAGAGCGGAGGGCCGTACATGCGCGGAGGTTGTGGCGCCTTATCCTCCTGGTATCCCGTTGCTCTATCCCGGAGAGGTTATCGATGCCGGGAAGATAGGCGTGATCGACGAAGCGCTTTCGCTGGGAGCTGTGTTCCGCGGGCTGAATGCTGAAGGGGATCTAATGATCACTGTTGTGAGGGAGTAGCGGAAATGAGTTCAAAAGGGGTGTTCATCACAATCGAAGGGCCTGACGGCGCCGGAAAGACCACCCAGGCGCAACTCCTCGCCGAGCACCTGAGTTCGCTTGGGTACGACGTTGTCAGAGCCAGGGAGCCTGGTGGCACCCCCATCGGCATGCATATCCGCGACATAATCCTCGACTTGAAAGCCTCGGCCATGTCGCCCATGGCCGAGTTCCTGCTTTATGCTGCTGACCGAGCCCAGGACGTCAACGAGGTCATATTGCCCGCGCTCAAGGCTGGGAGGGTGGTGATCGGGGAGAGGTTCACGGATTCAAGCATAGCCTACCAAGGATATGGACTTGGGTTGAGCATCGAGGATATCCGAACCGTGAACCGCATCGCCACCGGAGGCCTGGTCCCTGATCTGACCATACTCCTGGACATCGATCCAA
>JANLFS010000026.1:9129-13622 GCA_024655925.1 Bacillota bacterium
GGGCAGCCAGCTCCCGGCAGGCGGACAGGATAGAACTGAGACGCGCAGAATTCCACGAAGCGGTCCGCCACGCCTATCTGCGTCAAGCTGAGAGCGAACCCGACAGGTTCCGAGTGATCGCAGCCACCGCACGATCGGTCCAAGAGATCCACTGTGAGGTGGTCAGTGTGGTCCTGCCCGTCATCGCGCAGAGGGGGGTGGCCAATGGAGGTTCCTGAAATTGTAGGACAGGATGAGGCTATCCAGATACTCGACAGGGAATTGACGTCGGGGAAGGTATCTCACGCCCATCTCCTATGGGGACCGTCGGGAAGCGGAAAGACCCTGCTCGCGCGAAGATTCGTACTCGCTCTCAACTGTGCGGAAAGGCGCGAGACAGGCCCCGGGTCTCGAGCCCGCCTGTGGTTCTGCGGTGAGTGTTGTCATTGTCGGAAGATCATGTCTGATTCCCACCCGGATTTCAACATAATCGTCCCGGAGGGCGATTCCATCAAGATAGACCAGATCCGGGAGATGCAGTCCCGGATCTCCCGAAAACCCAATGAGAGCCACCTCAAGACCTGGCTTCTGGACGGCGCGGACCACCTGACTGAGGAGGCTCAGAACTGCTTGCTCAAGGTGGTGGAGGAGCCTCCGGGGGACGCGGCCATCATCCTCACTGCGGAGAACCCAGGACTCCTGCGGCCTACGGTCGTGTCCAGATGTCAACGGGTACGCCTTTCCACAGTGGATCCTGCCCGGGTCAGAGAGTGGGCTGAACTTACCTTGGGAGTGTCGGCTGAGCGCGCAAGGTTCCTCGCTGCGCTTTCAGGGGGCTTGCCGGGGCAGGTCATCAAGCTTGCGTCAGATGACGCATACTTCGCCCTCAGGAAGACCATCATTTCGACAGTGCGGACTGTGTTAGGGTGTGGAAGCGGAGCAAAGGCAATCCGCACCTCTAGTGAGCTTCTCGATGCGCTCAAGAAGGCGGCGGACCGGGAGGACGGCCCCGCGGTCCGCGGGATTGCCTCTCCAGAGGGGGCCATGGACGTGATCGCGGGCTGGTTCCGGGATCTCTTCGTACGTTCGGTGCCGGGAGGAGAAGAGTTGGTTACCAACCTCGACTGGATGTCAGAGTTGGAGGAGGATTCGAGCAGGTACTCGGTGAAGACCTTCGAGAGGCTTGCCGCCCGCGCCATGCGGGTGGGCCGGGCGTTACGAGGTAACGCCAACGCAAGGTTGGCTTTCGATGATTTCTTTCTGTACCTCGCGCTACTCCACTGAGAAGGTGCCGTATATGGTCAATGTCGTCGGAGTCCGCTTCAAGGAAGCGGGGAAGGTATACTATTTCGACCCCGGGGAGCTGGATCTCAAGCCCGGGAACGCGGTGATCGTTGAGACCGCACGAGGGGTGGAGTTCGGGGAGATCGTCGTCGGGCCGAAACTCGTGCCCGATGATCAGATCGTGGCCCCACTCAAGAAGGTCATCAGGGTTGCCACCGCCGAAGACCACCGGCAGGTCGCTGAGAACCAAAAGAAAGCCCGCCGGGCGTTCGATGTCGGGCTTGCGAAGATCGCCGCCCACGGTCTTCCCATGAAACTGATTGACGTCGAGTACACGTTCGACAACAACAAGATCATCTTCTATTTTACCGCGGAAGGCCGTGTGGATTTCCGGGAACTCGTTCGTGACTTGGCCTCTGTGTTCCGGACCCGCATCGAACTCAGGCAGATCGGAGTGAGGGACGAGGCGAAGATGCTCGGGGGCTTGGGTCCGTGCGGCCGCTCACTTTGCTGCGCCACGTTTCTTGGGGACTTCGAGCCCGTCTCCATCCGCATGGCCAAGGAGCAGAACCTGTCTCTCAACCCCACCAAGATCTCGGGCATCTGCGGTCGCCTGATGTGTTGTCTCAAGTATGAATGCACCGCCTACCATGGAGCCCGGGATGAAACGCCGGATGCGGAGGCCGAGGCGGGTGGGGAGGGTGAGGAGAATGGGAGCACGGGATGAACCACCCGTTGAGAGCGGTGCCCTTGTCCGTGAGCATGAGCGCGTGGACGACCTGCAACGATCAGGACTCCGCATAATTCAGGACCCGACACGGTTCCGGTTCTCCATGGACGCGGTCCTGCTCGCCGAGTTCGCTCGGGTACGCGCGGGTGACCGGTGCATCGACCTGGGCACGGGCACCGGCGTGATCCCGCTCCTGTTGTCTGCCAGAGGGAATCCTGCCGAAATCGTGGGCCTGGAGATACTGGAGGACGTGGCGGACATGGCCCGAAGGAGCGTGCGGCTCAACGGGCTCTCCGACAAGATCAGCATAATCCACGGTGACCTCAAGGAGGCCGTGGGGATGTTCGGGGCGGAATCGTTCGATGTGGCTCTATCGAACCCGCCCTACATACGGGCGGATCGAGGCACAGTGAACCTCACAGACGAGCTCGCCGTCGCGAAGCACGAGATTGCGTGCACACTGGAGGACGTCGTACAGGCCGCGGGCAGACTCGTCAGGTCCAGGGGGCGAGTGGCCATGGTCCACCGGCCCGGGCGTCTTGTGGACTTGCTGGTGCTCATGAGAGGCGCAGGCCTCGAACCCCGGCGACTCCGGTTCGTCCAGGCAAGGATGGGCCAGGCTCCCATGATGGTGCTGGTCGAGGCGGTGAAAGGAGCCTGTCCCGACTTGGCCGTCCAGCCGCCGCTGATCCTCTATGGTGAGGATGGATCCTACACTCCCGAGGCAAATCGCATATACTTCGGCCCATAGGAAGGCCAGAACGGGAGGGGCCTGCAAGTGGGCACACTCTACCTTGTCTCCACTCCCATCGGAAACATCGCTGACATAACCCAACGGGCACGGGATGTGCTCTCTCAAGTGTCCCTGGTGGCCGCGGAAGATACCCGGCACACGGGCCTGCTCCTCTCCAGGTATGGTATCAAGGCGAGGCTCCTCTCCTACCATGAACATAACGAGGTTGTCAGGGTTGACCAGGTACTCGAAGTGCTGGCCCGAGGAGAAGATGTTGCAGTGGTTTCCGATGCAGGGACTCCCGTCATATCTGATCCCGGAGAGATTCTAGTGCGGAGGGCGATCAATGCAGGGCACAGGATCGTGCCTGTGCCAGGTCCAGCTGCTTTCCTGGCGGCTCTCGTTGCGTCCGGCCTCCCTGCGTCCAGGTTCACATTCCAGGGGTTCCTGCCTCGGCGGAGTGCCGAACGCCGGGCCGTATTGACGGCGCTCGCATCGTACGATTCCACTCTGATCTTCTACGAGGCTCCGCATCGGCTGCGTCGGATGCTGGAAGACGTTCTCCGGGTAGTCGGGGATCGCCCCTGTGCCCTTGCGCGAGAGATCACCAAGAAATTCGAAGAGATCAGGCGAGGAAGAGTGTCCGAGATCCTTGAATGGGTGCGGGCGGAATCCCCCAAGGGCGAGTTCGTCCTCGTAGTGGCGGGTCCCCAGCCGGCCCCTACACCAGAATCAGTTGAGGGGCCGGGGACCACTCAGGATGGCGACCAAGCCGAAGAGGAGGTGCTGGCACTCATAGACTCAGGTTACACGACCCGTGACGCCATCGCCTTAGTCGCCAGAGAAAAGGGGATTTACAGGAGGAGACTCTACCGTAACGTGCTCGCAAAACAACGAAAGGACACGTAGAGACGTGTCCTCTCGTAAGAGAAAACGCCCGATCTTGAGCGCCGTGGTAGGCCGCACTGCGCGAGCCTAACCTACGCTCTTCATCAGATCGAAGCACTCCTTGCAGATGTTCTTGTCCTTGAAGATACGGATGCCGTCTGCGTTCCCGCAGAAGATGCAGGCAGGCTCGTACTTCTTCAGGATGATCTTCTCACCGTCCACATAGATCTCTAGGGAATCCTTCTCTTCGATCTGCAGTGTTCTACGGAGTTCGATTGGTATGACTACGCGACCAAGCTCATCCACTTTGCGGACGATGCCCGTGGACTTCATACTTGCAGCCCCCTTTCAACACAATTCGACATCAGTCTACAAGCAAATAATAGTAGAACTTCCAAGACGAGTCAAGGGGTGATTTCACAGATCCTCGGCGGTAAAGTTGTCATTCTGGGCATGCCGCCGCTCTTTTCGCAAGCTTCCGCATTGACGTTCAGTGGGGCGTTTTCCACCCCGGCCCGAGGGCGAGCGTGGAGAGGATCTTATCCAGAGCCGCCTGGTGATTCTCCGGATGGGACTGGTACCCGAGAGTGATGAAACTGACCCCTTGGTGGAAGTCTGTCAGGAACACCAGGCGCATCCCACCCGCCAGCATCAGACGGTCATGTGAAACGCCGGTAAGGAAAAGGTCCAACCCCATGAGGCCCGCCAATTCGAGACTCTCTGACCTTACGACCCTCACAGCCCGGCCTGCCGAGAGGATGTCACGGGCAACAAGGTCCAGAGGAGACATACCAGGCGCATCGAGAAGGAACAGGTCGACAGCAATCTCGAAATCCAGCCCAAGTTGGTTGTATGACGCCAAGTACAGGTGACGGACAC
>JANLFS010000026.1:13632-28466 GCA_024655925.1 Bacillota bacterium
CGCTCGGAAATCACGTACCCGGCGTCTAAGGGGACGCTGAACGAGAAGCTATCACCGTAGGTCACATCGATGGCGGAGCCGGTTACCTGTGCATCAGCAAGCGTGAGAATCCCATGCGCGTGCGATGGAGGAGGGTCTCCCTGCGCCCCCGTCACAGGCTGGGGAACCAGGGCAATGGTTAGCCAGATTGCCAGGATCAGGGCCAGCACCAGGTGACGGGCCCACGTCTGGTGCCCTGCTACAAGCCTCGCACCTTCTGGCATACCTCTCACCTCCTGTCCAAAATACCACATACACTGCCGTCTTTCAACCGCAAGGCATTCCTTGACAGTTGTGCGTGCCGGGGGTTATATTGGAGGTAACCTTCAGCCCATATCGGGATAATGCAATGATGGGGATGAGTAACCGCCGAGTACGGGCAAAAAGAGAGCTGGCCAAGGCTGAAAACCAGCGCCTCGGGAAAGCGGCGAACATGGCCCCTGAGCATCCATCCGAAACCCTGCGCCCGACCGGTGGCGGGGGGAGTAAGTCAGGACGGGGGCGCCCGTTACCGCGCTAGGGTGTGGCGGGCACACTGCACCTCAAGAGGCGTTCCTCCCAAGAGGGGCGCGAACCAGGGTGGTACCACGAAGGATTCAATCCTCTCGTCCCGGGATCCTATCATCGGGGCGGGGGGATTCTTCTGTTGGAGGGATTTCGATGGGGAAGGAACCATTCTACATTACGACTCCTATCTACTACGTGAACGACGTGCCACACATCGGCCATGCCTACACCACCATAGCATGCGACGTCCTTGCGAGGTTCAAGCGCCTCGCAGGGTACGATGTGTTCTTTCTCACCGGGACCGACGAGCATGGCCAGAAGATCGAGCGGATGGCACTCGCGCGTGGCGAGAAACCGAAGGAGTACGTCGATGCCATCGCTGGGGCGTTTCGGGCGCTCTGGAGCCAACTTGACATCTCGAACGACCACTTCATCCGTACCACGGATCCAGAGCATATCCGGGTAGTGCAGCAGATTTTCCAGAAGGTCTATGGCTCTGGCGACATCTATCTGGGAGAGTACGAGGGTTGGTACTGTACCCAGTGCGAGACGTTCTTCCTCGAATCGCAGCTTTCTATGGGCAAGTGCCCAGATTGTGGGCGGGCGGTGGAATGGCTGAAAGAAGAGAGTTACTTCTTCCGCCTGTCCAAGTACCAGGACCGGCTTCTCGAGCACATCGAGGCAAACCCCGACTTCATCCAGCCTGTCGCCAGACGGAACGAGATGGTCAACTTCATCAAGGCCGGACTCGAGGACTTGTGTGTCTCCCGCACGACCTTCGAGTGGGGCATCCCGGTCCCGTTCGATCCGAGGCACGTAGTGTACGTGTGGTTCGATGCCTTGACCAACTATATAACAGCTGCGGGGTACCTATCTGATGACGAGAGGTTCAGGAGGTACTGGCCTGCGGATGTGCATGTCATGGGCAAGGAGATAGTCAGGTTCCATTCGATAATCTGGCCTGCGATGCTCATGTCCATGGGCCTCCCTGTCCCAAAGAAGGTCTTCGGGCACGGGTGGTGGACGGTCGAAGGCGAGAAGATGTCCAAATCCAAGGGGAATGTGATCAAGCCGGCGGAATATGCCTCGGAGTTCGGAGTGGACGCCGTCCGTTACTTCGTCCTGCGTGAGGTCCCGTTTGGGCAGGATGGGGATTTCTCCCGGACGTCCTTCATACACCGCACCAACGCGGACCTCGCGAACGACCTGGGCAACCTGCTGAGCAGGACGACCGCGATGATCAACAAGTTTGCAGACGGCCGCGTCCCTGCCCCCGGGGAGTCCGAGGAGATCGACCGGCGGATTCCCGAACTTGCCCGCGAGGTTACCCTGAAGTACGAGAGAGCCATGGATTCCCTTGCATTCCAGGACGCCCTGGCCGAGATCTTCCGGCTAGTGGACGCGGCCAACAAGTACATTGACGATGTCGCGCCGTGGAACCTTGCCAAGACGGACGAGGGGAGGCGTAGACTGGGAACGGTCCTCTACAACCTGGCGGAGAGCCTCAGAATCGCCACGATAGCGCTATGCCCCGTGCTTACCCGGGCGTCGGGGGAAATCTGGCGGCAGCTTGGGCTGTCGGGCCGTCCCGAGGACGCGGGCTGGGAAGGCGTGAAGTGGGGAGGCTTCGTGCCCGGCACCGAGGTTCGGCGTGGGGACCCCGTCTTCCCCAGGCTAGACACTCAGGCCCTGTTGACTGGAGCCGGCACGGCCGGGCGGGCGACGGCGGGGACACCAGGCGAGCCCACCGCCCAGGCTTCCGCAGTGAAGCACGCGAGGCCGGAGAAGCCAAGGAAGTCGGATAGTCAGGAAAAGTCCGGGGTGGCTTCTGCTACCCCAGCGCAAGGCGGTGAGGGGGAGTCCACTGGGGATCGGGACGGGCTTATCTCCATCGATGAGTTCGCCCGGGTGGACCTGCGCATAGCCACCGTGGTCGGGGCGGAGCGCGTAGCTGGGGCGGATAAGCTCCTGAAGCTCCGGGTTGATCTAGGTGATCATACCAGGCAGATTGTTGCCGGAATAGCCAAGCACTATGAACCTGATGCGCTAGTGGGCCGACAGATTGTTGTCGTCGCCAATCTGGAACCGGCCAAGCTCCGCGGTGAAGTGTCCCAGGGCATGCTCCTTGCCGCGTCCACCAATGGCGAACCCAGGGTGTTGGCTCTGCTCACGCCGGACGCCCCCATTGCCCCTGGAAGCAAGGTGAAGTAGGTCTTGATAGTCGACACCCACGCCCATCTCGACGATGAGGTGTTTGCGGGCAAGCTCGATGAGGTCCTTGAGCGGGCGCGGGCGGCCGGTGTGGGGATGGTGATCAACCCGGGCTACAACATCGAGTCCTCCCAGGCAGCCGTCTGGAACGCAGCCACTCACGCTGGAGTCTTCGCGACGGTCGGGATCCACCCGCACGATGCATCGTCTATGGCCGCCGGGGACATCGAGACGCTCTCCGAGCTTCTCGACGAGCCGAAGGTAGTTGCCATAGGAGAGATAGGGCTCGACTACTATCGGGACCTATCACCTAGGGACCGGCAGGTGGCGGTCTTTCGCGACCAACTCGCACTGGCGCGTGAACGAGGTGTGCCGGTAGTAGTGCACAACCGCGACGCTCACCATGATACACTCAAGATCCTACGTGAATTTGCCACGGGAATACCCAAGATCGTCATGCACTGTTTCTCGGCAAGCGCGGAGATGGCCAGGGAGTTCATGAGGCTCGGTTGCTATATCTCCATCGCAGGTCCGGTCACCTACCCAAAGGCCCCGAAGCTTGCTGAGGTTGTGAGGCATGTCCCTCTCACCAGAATGCTCGTGGAGACAGACTCCCCCTATATGGCGCCCGTGCCACACCGAGGCCGCCCGAACGAACCTGCTTACGTGAGTCTAGTGGTGCAGAAGATATCGCAGCTCAAGGAGGTACTGCCCGAGGACGTGGCACGCCAGACCAGCGCGAACGCCGACGCAGTCTTTGGGCTTTCATCATGGTGAGGCCCGAATATCGCCTGGCAGGGTGAAAGGAAAAATATGGAGAACGCGGAATACCCCTCCTGAGACAAAGCCGTCCACCGGTGACCCGGGCACCGTGGGTGGCAGGAGTCCCAGACTACATAGGGAGGGGTTTGTTCATGCCTTCTTGCCGGGTATTGCTCGGCCGACTCCTGGCCGCTGCACTTGCCATCGTGTTTCTAGCATGGGCGGGAGTTGCCCACGCCGCCACCGCACACATGCGGATCCTCGTCGATATACAGTCCTCCGTGGGTGTAGAAGTTGCACAGGCATACTCGTGGGGCAACTTCGACGTCGGGGAGAACGAGTCCGACGAGGTTGAGATCCGGGTCAGGAGCAACGTTCCCTATTCCCTCACCATCCTGGCTGACAAAGTCCACCTCACCGAGTTCGATACTTCCACCCTCACCTACGTCTCCGGTGGGAAGACTCTCACCAACGTGTTGGAGTGGCAGCCCGCGGGCGCCTCGGGTTACACTCCCATAACTGCAACTCCAGTTCTTATACGGACCGGACTCGCCACGACCAGCGCGGGGGATTCCACGTTGGTCAGGTTCAGGCAGATCATGGTGTACGAGGACACGCCTCTGTCAGATCCCGCGCACAGGTACTCGGCGATGATCAGATATGCAGCTATGCCCACGGTATGATCATAGTCCCCGGGGCGGCCGGGCGATGGCTTCGGCCGCCCCGCATCGACTTGGAGGTGCGGCAGAAGTGAGAACTCTGAGACCGCCCATGCTTGCGGTGGTGATCACCATACTGATTGCACTCGCGCTTTCGGAAACGGCCGAGGGCGTGCCCGGGCTCTCCAACGTCAGCAGGGGCCTGACCGGACTTGTGGTCTCCCCGGCCACCATCGAGAAGGATCTCGGACGGTTCCTCTGGTTCGTCGAGACTGACCTCGGAGCCATCACTGTGTCCAATCCGTCCTACGAGCCCATGTGGGTCAAGCTGGACCTGTGCAGGCTCTCCCACGACGCCCTGGGCGTCTTGGAGACGCAGGACGAGCCGGCCCGGGGATCTGATGCCGTGCGTCTGAAACCGCGTACGTTCACGCTGCCTCCGGGAGGACGGGCCACGGTCCGCGCAAGTGTCGATCCGGCCTATTTGACCAAGAGCGGCGAGAAAGGGATCTATGCCTCAATCATGGTCACGAGTCGGCCTGCGACGACCAGGCCCGCCATGGGTGTCCGACCGGTGGGGGCGGTGGGGATCCCGCTCCTGGTGAGGTTCGGTGGCAAGCCCGACGCGAAACTGATTATCACTGATATCCAAGTAGTTGAGACGGATCGCCACGAAGGACGGACGCGTGTGGTCCAGGTGAGAGTGCGCAATGATGGACGAACTCATGTCAGAGCGTCGGGCAGCGTAGCGATAGGCAAGGAAGAAGCCCGGCAGCACGCAGGGGGAGTTGTTCTCCCCGTCGCTCTCGTGCTGCCGGGATGCGAACGAGTACTCGAAGGGCCGTGGCCCGAAGGTTTGACATCTCCTGGCACCTACCATGTCTCGGCTCGGTTGTCCGCCGACGGGGTGACAGTGCCGGGGGCTGGACCCTCAGCCTCAGCCAGAGTTGCCATTGACGAAGCAGAGGCAGCGGCGGGCGGATCCCGGACTAGACTCTAATCTCCATATTGGCCTTACTGGACCGGAGGGTCTTCCTGGACAGGTCATGGATGGTATGGATCTTGCGCACGGTTCCGGTTCGCATTCGCATGACTATCGAGTCAGTCGTCGCCTTGCTTCCGTAGAATCGCACGCCTTTGAGCATGTCACCATCGGTGATGCCTGTCGCCGCGAAGATGAGGCTGGTTCCCTGGGCGAGGTCATCCGAGGCGTACACACGGCTCAGGTCCTCGAAACCGTGCTCGCGCGCCCGGGCGGCATCCTGCTCGTCCTTGATCCACAGTTTGGTCTGGATCTCTCCACCAAGGCACTTCATGGCGGCCGCGGTGATGACGGCTTCTGGAGCTCCGCCGATACCCATGACCATGTCGACCCCGGTGTCGGGTAGCGCGGTTGAAATGGCACCAGCAACATCACCATCGGAAATGAGCTTGATCCGGGCACCGGTCTCTCTGACCTCCCGGATCAGCTCCTCGTGGCGCGGCCGGTTCAGAATGACCACTGTGAGGTCCCGGACCTTGCGCCCCAAGGCTGCCGCCACTACCCGGAGGTTCTCCCTCACGGGGGCGTCGATATCTATGTAGTCTCTTGCCTCCGGACCCACAGCTATCTTCTGCATGTAGAAGGTGGGGACTGGTACCAAGGACCCCTTCTGGGCCACGACTATCACGGAGATTGCGTTCGGAAGGCCGTTGGCCACCAGGCTGGTCCCCTCCACTGGGTCGACCGCGATGTCTACTTCCTGAGTATCCTCGCCTGTCCCCACCTGCTCCCCGTTGTAGAGCATCGGGGCGTGATCCTTCTCTCCCTCGCCGATTACTATGGTTCCTTTGATGTTGACCAGAGAGAGCATGCCCCGCATGCCGTCGACTGCCGCCTCGTCCACGAGATTCTTATCCCCCATACCCATGCACCTGCCAGCGCGCAGGGCGGCGGTTTCGGTCACGCGCACGAGGTCGAGCATCATCTCGCGCTCGCGGTCCTGGACCGTGCTCATTGCGGTATCATTCCTTTCACAGATCAGTACACTTGCCAAGTGGGACTACCACTGACGGTATATTCACGGACGCCACCCCGCATTCCCACAATCCGTCGCCAAAGTAAGAAAGCACCCAAACTAGATTATATCACCCGGCAGGATAAGTGACATTGAAGAGGAAAAGTCCCAGCGGGAGTAAGGAGTGATACACTTGAATCTCACCTACGTAATCGGGCAATCCCTCTATATCAACGTGACTAACAGGTGCCCGAACAACTGTGTGTTCTGTGTCCGCAGGAAGGGATCCATGGACAGCTACGAGCTCTGGCTGGATCGGGAGCCATCTGCCCAGGACATCATCGCGTCCATTCCGGATGCTTCACGCTACCGCGAGGTGGTCTTCTGCGGGTTCGGCGAACCTCTGTGTGCTGTGGACACGGTGGTGGAGGTGGCTCGGGACCTCAAGAAGAGGTTTCCTGGGGTGCCCCTTCGCATCAACACCAACGGTCAGGCGAATCTAATCCACGGACGAAACGTTCTTCCAGAGCTTGCATGGCTCATCGACGTGGTGTCGATCAGCCTCAACGCAGAGACCGCTGACAAGTACGTGGAGCTCTGCAGGCCCAAGCACGGTAAGGCTGCCTACCAGGCCATGCTGGATTTCGCCAGGGAGAGCAAGAAGTACATACCGAAGGTGGTCCTGTCAGTCGTCGCGAGGCCGGGGGTGGACATCGAGGCGTGCCGGAGAATAGCACAGGACCTGGCAGTGGAATTCAGGGTGAGGGAAGAGATCTAGGTCGAAAGGGGGCACGACCCGGTTGAGGAAGGGCCACATACTGTCGATTCTCATCGTCCTGGTCGTCGCCTGCGTGGGTGCCATCGGGTACAACCTCTTCAAATTGCACGAGAAAGGCGTCTTCTCGCCAGGGAACGGGTCCGGGGTCGTAGTCATAGCCACGCCTCCTCTGGATGCGGCGGAGGGCGAGTACCCGGCCGCGGAGAGGGCGGCTGCCAAGTACGGGTCGGGGACTATCCGACACATCACCTACCCCGCAGATTTCGCGGTGAACCAGGAGGCGGCGATCGAGGCCGTGATGCAGGCCGCCGAGGATTCGCGGGTGCGCGTTGTAGTCCTGGCCCCTGCGATCGCAGGTTCAGTCGCCGCCATCCGCAGGGTCAAGGTACGCAGGCCGGATGTGGTCTTCCTCACCGGCTTGCCGGAGGAGGCTCAGGATGTGGTCTCGGACGCCGCGGACTTGGCCCTTGACTTCGATGGCCCTGGTTACGGCCGCGCGATCGTCCGTGCAGCGTCGAGGATGGGCGCCTCTTCGCTTGTCTACTACTCGCTTTCGAGGCACGATGATCTTCCCGTCTATTCCGAACGGCGCCGGGCCATGGAAGAGGAGTGTTCGGCAAGAGGGATTGCCTTCGTGCCCGTGATAGCCGTGGACCCCATGGGGCTGGACGGCGTTGTTGCAGCCCAGGTTTTCTTGGAGGCTGACGTCCTCAGGCAACTCGAGGGACGGGGGAGTGACACTGCTTTCTACACCACCAGCTGCATTCTGGAGGAGTCACTTGTGTCGACACTGGTCTCGGCAGGAGGCATCCTGGCCGGGCAGTGTTGCCCAGGTCCGGCCCAAGGTCTACCGGGGGCGCTCGGCATTGACCTGCCTTTCGAGACCCTGCGGGACCCAGCCCTCACGCTTGAGGCAGTGCTCGCCGCGCTCGAGGAGCGTGGGGCGGGCGAGCGGTTCGCCATTTGGCCCGGGCCTCCCGGAGCGCTCATCGTGGAAGCCCTGGCCGATCTGGCGGTGGCTCTCGCAAGGGACCAGGTAGCCTTGGCTGATCTGCGGGACCCCGGGGTTCTCCAGGCGCGGCTTCTGGGCATGAACTCCCATTGGAGCGATTCCGCCACTGTTACGAGCCATGCTGACCGGCCGAATACCTATCATCTGACAATCGAAGGCATTGTGGCGAGGCGCCGGGACCTCTGAGTGGAGGGAAATGGAGAGTGGTCTCCAGAGCAGGAAATGTTGGTTCCGAGTAGAATATGGTGGACGCCAATACGTTGGACGCTTCCTGGCGTCTGGAATCTCATGTTGAGGAGGAGTAGGTAAATGGCGAGAAGGTATGCCCTGCTAGCCCTGGCACTCACCTTTGTCGTCGCCCTCTCGGGGCTCTCGGTAGCAAGCCCCAGCTTCAAGATTGGCGTGGTCACTGGTACCGTCTCCCAGAACGAAGACGAGTACCGCGGTGCCGAGGCCGCAATCAGGAAGTACCCCGGATTGATCGAGCATCGGACATATCCCGACAACTTCATGCAGGAGCAGGAGACCACTATTGCACAGATCACCGGGCTTGCGGCAAACCGCGACATCAAGGCGATAGTCATCAACCAGGCAATTCCCGGGACCATAGCTGCAATCCGCAAGGTTAAAGAGACCAGGCCCGACATTATTTTCGTCCTGGGCGAGCCGCACGAGGATCCGCCGATGGTCGAGAGGTACGCCGATGTGTCCCTCATCCCCAACAACCCAGCGCGTGGTTACTCCATCATCGCACTGGCTCACAAGATGGGCGCCAAGAAGTTCCTGCACTACTCGTTCCCGAGGCATATGTCATATCCTGAGCTGGCAGAGCGCCGCGACATCATGAAGAAAGAGTGCGAGAGACTGGGGATCGAGTTCATCTTCGTTACCGCTCCAGACCCGATGGGTGAAGGCGGCCTCCCTGCAGCGCAGCAGTTCATCCTCGAGGATGTACCGAGACAGGTCGCCAAGCACGGCAAGGACATCGCACTGTTCTCCACCAACTGCGGGATGCAGGAGCCTCTCATCAAGTCCGTGCTCATGACCGGGGCCATCTTCCCCGAGCAGTGCTGCCCGAGCCCGACCCATGGCTACCCAGGCGCTTTGGGCCTCAAGATCACTGACGACATGAAGGGCAATTTCCCCGCGATCCTCAAGGCGATCAATGCGGAGATTGTCTCCAGGGGATTGGCCGGCCGCTTCGCCACCTGGCCGGTGGCCACCGGGTTCCTGAACACCACCGCTGCTATTGAGATCGCCAAACTCGCGGTGGAGAAGAAGCTCAACATCCGCGACATGGCGGCGGTCCAGAAGGTTGTCGAGCAGGAGGCCGGTTACTCGATGCAGTTCAACAGGCTCAGCGACAAGGGCCAGTTCTACCGGTATCTTGCCGATTCCGTGATCTTCGGCGTGACCGTCAAGTAGCGCACGGCCGATCCTGGCTATCCTGTTTCGCGAGGCGCCGGGCGAAGCCCGGCTCCTCGCGTGTGTATCTGTCTCGCATGTTTATGTGAGTCTGGATTATGCCGAGAGGAGTTGGACGATGTCTGACACGAATGTCCTCGAGCTGAAGGACATCACGAAGAGCTTCTTCGGGACCACCGTCCTAAAAGGCGTCAGCCTCTCCGTGAAGCCTGGCGAGATACACTCCCTCGTGGGGGAGAATGGAGCCGGCAAGACCACCCTCATGAATATCCTCTTCGGGATGCAGGTCATAGCGGAGACCGGCGGTTTTGAGGGTGAGATCGTGCTGGGCGGGGAGAAGGTAACCATTGATTCGCCCCGCCGGGCCATGGAACTCGGGATCGGAATGGTCCACCAGGAGTTCATGCTGCTTCCGGGGTTCACTATCACCGAGAACATCAAGTTGAACCGAGAAATCACCCGGTCCAATCTGGTGAGCCGCCTGTTCGGCCCCGGCCTCGAGACCCTGGACGAGCCGGCCATGCGGCGGGACGCACGCGCTGCTTTGGAGAAGCTGAGTCTGTCCGTGGATGAGACTGCGCCTGTCTGGGGCCTCCCCGTCGGATACATGCAGTTCGTGGAGATCGCACGGGAGATCGATAAGAAGAATGTCCACCTTCTGGTTTTTGATGAGCCCACGGCGGTACTCACAGAGAGCGAGGCCGAGAACCTGCTGGAGGCGATGAGGAGCCTGGCGGCCAAAGGTATCGCGATCTTGTTCATCACTCACCGGCTGGATGAGGTCATGGCGGTATCCGACAATATCACCATCCTTCGCGATGGGGAGGTAGTCGCGAGACTTGGCGTCGCCGAGGCACGCGTGGAGCGAATCGCGGAGCTGATGGTGGGGCGAAAGGTCGAGCGGGGCAACCTGCCTCCCAGGGAGGCGGAACCGCGTGAGGACGACATCATCGTGCGAGTGGAGGATCTCGTGGTCGATATGCCGGGCGAACGTGTGCGCGGTCTGAACCTGGAGGTCAGGCGCGGGGAGATTCTCGGGATCGGCGGTCTTGCGGGCCATGGCAAGATAGGGGTCGCCAACGCAATAATGGGGCTTTACCCGGCCACCGGCAGAGTGTTCAAAGGAGGCGCCAGTGTTCCTCTGAACGATCCCAGGCGCGCGCTCGCATCAGGCATGGCATTTGTGTCTGAGGACCGGCGCGGTGTGGGCCTGCTCCTGGACGAGTCAATAGAGAGAAACATCACCCTCACCAGCATGCAGGTGCAGGGGAAATTCCTTCGTCCCGGGTTGTTCCCGTCTCTCCGTCTAGAAGACAAACAGGCTGTGCGGGAGCACGCCGTGGAGGCCATCCGCGAGCTGGATATTCGGTGCACTGGCCCCACCCAGCCTGTGCGAAGGCTCTCAGGCGGAAACCAGCAAAAGGTCTGCCTGGGGCGAGCTTTTACGCTCCAGCCCGAGGTCTTGTGGGTGTCGGAACCAACCCGCGGCATAGACGTTGGGGCGAAGCAATTGGTCCTCGACTTGCTCGTCAAGTTCAACCGTGAGCACGGGATGACCATCATCATGACCTCGAGTGAGCTCGCCGAGTTGCGGAAGATCTGTGACCGGATTGTCATCGTCTACCGTGGCAAGGTCGCGGGGATTCTGCCGCCGGATGCGTCGGACGTCGACTTCGGGCTTATGATGGCGGGGAAGACCTCTGCACGGAAGGAGGCCAGCTGATCATGGACAGACAGCCGCTCCCTGTGGCACGGACCTTCAGCGGCCTGTACGAAGGCCTGGGTTTGCCTCGCCTGATCATATCAGCCTTTGTGCTTGGCCTTTTCGTCGTTGCGTTCATTATGAAGATGGATCTGAGGATCCTGATCTCAGACTCGCTGGTCAGGATCGGGATGAATGGTCTACTGGTGCTGGCGATGCTCCCGACGCTCGCCTGCGGTGTGGGCCTCAACTTCGGCCTCCCGGTGGGGATAATATGCGGGCTCGTCGGCGGAGTGGCCAGCCTGAACATGGACCTGACCGGGTTCACCGGTTTCCTGGTCGCGATCCTGATCGCCATCCCCTTGGCGATAGGTGCAGGCTATCTTTATGCCATGCTCTTGGACAAAGTCCGGGGGCAGGAGATGATGGTAGGCACCTACGTGGGCTTTTCGGTGGTCGCGGGCATGTGCGTGTTTTGGCTGATGGCACCGTTCCGAAATCCTGCGATGATATTCGCCATCGGGGGACAGGGTCTCAGGTACACACTCACTCTGGATCGAAGTTTCGGGAAGCTTCTGAACAACTTCGCAGCCTTCAAGATCCTGGGTGTGACGATACCTACAGGTCTTCTCTTGTTCTTCGCATTCTTCTGCGTTCTGGCCTACCTGTTCTTCAGGTCCAGGATAGGCTTGGCAATGCTTGCGGCGGGGTCGAACCCACTCTACGCAACATCGTCTGGGATCAACGTGCGCGCTATGCGCACGGGCGGCGTGGTGATCTCGACAGTTCTGGCCGCAATAGGAATACTCGTGTACGCGCAGAGCTACGGGTTCCTTCAGCTCTACCAGGCTCCGCTCTACGCTGCCTTCCCCGCGGTGGCATCCATCCTCATCGGAGGAGCCACACTTCAGAAGGCAACTATAGGGCATGTGGTGATCGGGGCGGTGCTCTTCCACACACTGCTCACTATCGCCCTCCCTGTGACCCAGACAGTCCTGCAGGGCGCGGACATCAGTGAAATCGCGAGGATAATCATAAGCAACGGCATGATCCTCTATGCCCTGACCCGGTCCGTGAGGAGGTGAGCTAATGACTAACAAATCAGTTGCAGCAACTCAGACTCAGCCTTCCCGCGCGGACAGGCCTATTGCCAGGGTGCTCAGGAGTGGCTCTGTGCCAATCTTCTTCACGGTGCTGTGCCTCGCTGGGATCATCGCTGCCCGGCTCGATATCAATTTCCTCATCAAGGAGATCATATCCAGGCTGGGGCGCAACTCGTTCCTCGTGCTGTCTCTCTTGATTCCGGTCATGGCGGGTCTGGGTTTGAACTTTGGGATCGTTATCGGGGCCATGGCTGGGCAGATCGCACTCGTCACAGTCACCCACTACGAGGTAGGTGGGTTGCCCGGGTTCCTGTTGGCCGCCGTCATATCGGTCCCGTTCGCGGTGGTATTCGGTTGGCTCACCGGCATGGTGTTGAACCGGGCAAAAGGCCGAGAGATGGTAACCAGCATGATCATGGGGTTTTTCGCCAATGGCCTGTACCAACTCGTCTTCTTGGTGCTGGTCGGAACGGTCATTCCCATGAAGAACCCGACGCTGATGCTGTCGTCAGGCATCGGGCTCCGGAACTCCATAGACCTGATCGAAGTTGGCGGTTCTCTCGATCGGGCCTTGGACGGCCTTTGGAACGGGCTGGTCATGACGGAGATCCGCGGCATCCCAATAGGGCCGTGGAGAGTGCCTGTGGCCACCTTCCTGGTCATTGCGCTCATCTGTGTGGTGCTGTCTTTCCTGCTCAGAACGAAACTCGGCCAGCAGATGCGCGCCATCGGCCAGGACATGCACATAGCGGAGGTTGCCGGGATCAACGTCAACCGCACGAGGATCATCGCCATCATCATCTCAACGGTTCTCGCGGCGTGGGGGCAGCTGATCTTCTTGCAGAACATAGGGACGTTGAACACCTACAACAGCCATGAGCAAGTCGGGATGTTCTCCATCGCGGCTCTTCTCGTCGGTGGCGCGACGACCCGCCGTGCCACGATATGGAATGCCATCGTGGGAGTGCTGCTCTTCCACACGTTGTTCGTAGTCTCGCCCCTGGCGGGACAGCGAATCCTCGGAATCCCGCAGGTGGGAGAGTATTTCCGCAGCTTCCTCGCGTACGGTGTCATCGCCGTGGCCCTGGCGCTGCACGCATGGGAGAGCCGGTCGAAAAAGTAGTAGTCAAGAGACAAACCTGCCGCGAATAGATATGTGTTGAGCGGACCCTCCAGGGTCCCGAAAGGGCAAGGGGGGTGATGCGGCAGGTGATGTTTCCCGACGACGAGGGCCCTCCGGGCGTACCTACGAGACCACAGGAGATGGACGCCCGGGCGCACCTTATGAGGGAAGCGCGGACAGCTGGCGCCGCTCCTACCCCGGGCCCGAGTCGTGAACCGCGCCGGCTCGAGCAGGAGCAGACGGAAACCTACTCCGACATCTGGGACCCGGGGTGGCAGCCTGGACCGGAGCCTCCGGAAGAGCCGGAACCCGAACCCGAGCCGCCGTGGGGCCCCGACGAACTCGAGGCGGGGGTGGAGGCGGAACCGGCGGAGGCACCCAGGCCGGAGTGGGAGTCCCAGTCCCCGGCTGGAACTGCGCCCGAGCGGGAACTCGAGCCAGAGCCCGAGCGCGAACCCGAACCCCAAGTGAAGGTGGAACCGGAGCGGTCGGAACTGAGAGGGCCGGAGACACTGCAAGAGCCCGAGCAAAGGCCTGAACCGGTAGAGGACCGTAGCGGAGAACCTGCACCCGAGCCGGGCTCGCAGGAGCCGGCCAAGTCCAAGGTGATCGTCTGGAAGGCTTTTCCCAAACCGCGTTTCTGACGCGGAGGAGAGGGGCGGATATCTTCCGCCCCTTCTTCTTTTCCCTTTGAGCCTGAATAACCCACGGGATCCGGACGATAACTGAGATTGGAGGGAAGACTTGGCCTGTGATCAACCTACCGTGCCAGGGGATGTTTGACAACGCGCGGGGCGGCGTGTACGATGTAATCAACTTGAAACTGCGCCTTATCCTCCCGCTGGATGGGCGACGGGGTTATCATGCAGGCACGGACAGGAGGACTGAGAGTGCTACCGGCAAGGACGATCAGCCGACGGCGCGTTGCGCTCGTCCTGACCCTGATCCTTACTGGGCTGGCATCAGGTCTTGCGAGCGACCGAAGCGAAGCAGTAGGCTTACCCCCTGCAAGGTCAGTCGTATTCGGCCCCAGGCCCTTGTGGGCCGCGATGGTGCTTCAGGCCTCGGGAATAAACCCGCCTACGGCAACAGGGGCGGAGATGGGGGCCGTCATGAACTGGGCCACCGCACGGGTGGTGAAGCAGATGGTGGTGGTTCCCAGGCACACGGAGAGAGTCCCGGACCCCGGGATGGACAAGGGCATGACTCGTCTTGTCCAGGCAGGAAGGGATGGTCGTATCGAGCGGGTGTACCTCGTCATGAGGGACGCCGCGGGTGACGCGAGTCAGACCCTCATAAGCCAGCGGGTCATGACGAAGGCGCAACCCCAGGTGATTGCGGTCGGCACCAGGGAACCTTTGCGCGTTCTCTTGACGTCGCGCGGTACATACACCTACCGCAGAGCTCTCACCATGATAGCGACGGCTTACGAGCCGTCCGAGAGATCCTGCGGGAAATACGCCGACGGCTACACGGCAATAGGCATGAAAGCAGTCCCGGGAGTGGTCGCGGTGGA
>JANLFS010000026.1:28476-31799 GCA_024655925.1 Bacillota bacterium
CTCAGGACCCGACTGTACGTCGAGGGGTACGGGCCCGCAATCGCGGCTGACGTGGGGGCCGCTATCAAGGGGAACCGGATAGATCTGTTCTTCGAGACAGTAGAGGAGGCGCTCGCTTACGGCCGCCGCAGGGTGAAAGTGTACATACTGGAAGACCACTAAGCCTTCAGTTCGCTCATGGCCGTTGCCGAGTCGCCCATGTGCGGCAGAGTCTCAAGCCGGTCTCCCGCCCTCCGGGGAGACCGGCTGGTTTTCATCTGCGCGATGAGCCGGGGTTGTGGTAAAATACAATCATGAAGAGGCTTGGGCAGAACTTCCTCGTCGATGGAAAGGTCCGGAATGCCATAGTAGATGCTTCGGGGGCGGACGACAAAGATCTGGTGGTCGAGATAGGCTCAGGGCGAGGGGAACTCACGAAGGCGCTCGCCATGCGGGCGGGGAAAGTCGCGGCCATCGAAATCGATCCGGCTCTAGTCGATCGGGTGAAGCAGGTCTCGGCGTCATTGCCGAATATCCACCCTATTCAGGCCGATGTTCTGTCTTTGGATTTTGTGAGGCTCGTGGCGGAGCTGACGCCACCGGGGTCGGGACTTACGAGGGTATTGGTGGTAGGCAATCTTCCCTACTACATTACCACTCCGATCCTCAAGAAACTCATCGCGGGCTCCTTTCTCTTCCACACAATGGTCCTTATGGTTCAGCTGGAGGTCGCCGAGAAGCTCGTCGCAGGTCCGGGGGATCCAGGCTACGGTCCCATCACCATAGAAACGCAGTACCACACAGCCCCCGAAATCCTTTACACCGTGGCTCCGCAGGCCTTTGACCCTCCTCCGGCTGTTCACTCCGCCGTCGTGAGGTTCAAGGTGCTGGCGAGGCCACCAGTCGAAGCATCACCGGACATCCTCTTCGAGCTTGTCCGGGCAAGCTTTGGGCAGCGAAGGAAAAGTCTCCGCAACTCCCTTGTGGCCTCCCACCTCTTCAGAGGGGACCGGGCCCTCGTGCGATGCGTGCTCGAGCGGGCTTGTGTTGACGGGGCAAGGCGGGCCGAGAGCCTCTCGCTTTACGAATTTGCCGCGCTTGCGCGGGCTCTTCAAACCGAGGCCTCAGATACGAGGTGAACCCAGTGGACTTTATAAGCCCGTCCAAGGGCAAGATGAGTTTCGATGAAACATTCCAGGACATCATGGGGTACGTGCATGACGTCCCTGATGCTGCGTACAAGCTGATCATCGGCACTGACTCCCAGCTGTCTGAAGATACATGCTTCGTCAGTGCGATTATCATACACAGGGTGGGCAAGGGCGCACGCTACTACTACTCCAGGGAGCACGCAAAGGTGGGCAAAAGCCTCAGGCAGAGAATGTTCTACGAAGCATCCAAGAGCTTGAGCCTCGCAAGTCAGTTGGCGGACAGGCTTGCAGAGAACGGCCATTCAGAGGTGAACGTCGAGATCCACCTGGACGTGGGAGAGAACGGGCAGACCAAGGAACTCATCCGGGATATAGTGGGCATGATTACCGGCACGGGTTTCGCCGCGCGAATCAAGCCTGACTCCTATGGGGCGTCCAAGGTGGCCGACAAGCACACCAAATAGTTCCGGGGGCACGGTCCTTGTCCTCGCTTCCCCTCATACACTGGTTCTGGAATGCACGAAGGCCAGGTGTTCGGCGAGTAAGCCGCGTGGCGAGCATGCCGGGTACATCTGGCCTCCTACGCAGGGGGGAGGCTATTGGCTGAGAGGATCCCCTTTCACGAGGGGGACATCGTCACTCGGAAGTCATACGGAGGCGATCTGTTCTTCCGGGTGATGCGTGTGGAGTGCTATGCGTGCGGTGAGGGGACCGCTACCCTCAAAGGTGTGAATGTTCGGCTCCTGGCCGACGCTCCACTGAGCGACCTCAGACTTGCGGATGAACATGCGCTGATAGACTTGAAGCGCAAGATGATGAGGGAGTCTGGGGAGCACCTGAGGCAGGTGCGCATGCGCAGGCTCAACGAAGAGCAGGCGAGGAGCAAGAGAAACCGGAAGCGCACGAGAGGGGGGAGCCTTGCCGATGACCTTTTTGAGGTTCCGGGCAAGGTGCTGCACCTCGACGGAGACACGGACTACCTCAAGGACTGTATGAAGTACTATAGGGACCTAGGCGTTCCAGCGGTGGGGAAGCATGTCGAACCGAAAGATCAGCCGGAGCACGTCACATCGCTGCTCATGGAGTACTCGCCTGATGTTCTGGTCCTCACCGGACACGATGCCTTGAAGAAAAAGAGTTCGGACAGGACGTCTGTTGAGAGCTACTGGAACTCCGGATCTTACATCGAGGCTGTGCGCCGCGCCCGGTACTTCGAGATGGACAGGGACAGCCTGGTGATCATAGCCGGTGCGTGCCAATCCTTCTACGAGGCGCTCATTGAGGCAGGTGCCAACTTCGCAAGTTCGCCCGACCGAGTGCTGATACACTGCTATGACCCGGTGCTGATTGCGGAGAAAGTCGTTCACACGCCGGTCGATGAGATCGTGAGGGTTGAGGACGCGATCGAGAATACCATAACCAAGAGGGCAGGAATAGGCGGTCTGGAAACCCGCGGGAAACTGAGGGCCAGCATGCCCAAGACGGCGACTGGGTTATTCGGAACAAAGCCATAGGCTAGCTACTGGTGGAGCGAACGCCGGCCTCCAAGTGTGGACTCTGACCAAGACCGGTTCAAGATACTCATGTGCGCTACCATGTGCGCTACATGCGCTGTCAACCGACTGAGAAAATGTCACCCCCATGGTTTTGTTCCGCTGGCCGTCTCCAGATTCTGCGCAGACTCGCGGCCGTGTCAAGGACCGGCCTTCGGCCTGCTTCGCTCCTTGACATGGCCGCTGCGCCTGCTTGGGATTACGTTGCGGCCAGCGGGAAGCGCGTATCCTGAGCGCGCTTTAGCCTGGCTGCCTCCCGCGCCTTTTGGATTCTCCGCTGACGCTCGTAACTCCGCCGTTTCCACGGATGGTCTTCAGGAGGCCTCCAGGGCGCCGCATTGGGGCCAGGAGCTTTGGCGGGTTCCTCAACCATGGGCGTGGCGCGAAACTCCGCGAGGCTGTAACGTTTGCCCTTGTACAGCGCGCTTATAGAGCCGTCGATGTGGGTAAGCACGAGGACGGAGCTATTGTTGGACAGCCAGACGGCGTTCCCGCGGTGATCGGCCAGGCTGAACTTGGTGTTGTGGTAAGATATCACTGACCCTCCGAGCGCTTTGCGCGGCTCTCTCACGGCGAGGATCACGTCGAGGTCCAGGCCGGGGGTCAGGGGCCTGAAAGCGGGCGCCTCTTTCGCGGGCGG
>JANLFS010000027.1:0-20072 GCA_024655925.1 Bacillota bacterium
CACACCAACTCAAGGGACGAAGCCTTGGCTCTGCCCAGCGAGGAATCGGTCCAGATTGCCCTTCGCACGCAGCAGATCATCGCCTACGAAAGCGGCGTCGCCGACACTGTCGACCCGCTTGCCGGGTCCTACTACGTAGAGTCACTCACTAACCAGATCGAACGGGCAGCGGCTGACTACATCCGCCGCATCGATGAGATGGGTGGGGCGATCGCCGCGATCGAGCGGGGCTTCATCCAAAAGGAAATCGAGGATTCTGCCTACAAGTACCAGCGCGCCCTCGAGTCGGGTGAGCAGACCGTGGTCGGGCTCAACAAGTTCCAAATCAAGGAGGCCCCTCCGAAAGGCCTGCTGAAAGTGGACCCGGCAGTCGGAGAACTCCAGAGGAAGAAACTCGCCCACCTCCGGGCGAGCCGGGACGCAGACGCAGTCTCCAGGTCCCTCGACGCGCTCAAGCGGGCAGCGGAAGGTGACACGAACCTAATTCCCTTCATCCTCGACGCAGTGAAAGCCTACGCCACTCTGGGTGAGATCTGCGATACGCTGCGCGGGGTCTTCGGGGAGTACAAACCATCGGGGAGCCTGTAGGAAGGGAGAGCAGGACGGATCATGGAAAGGAAGATCAGGGTTCTCGTGGCCAAACCCGGCCTCGACGGGCATGACCGTGGGGCCAAGGTAGTCGCGAGGGCGCTTCGAGACGCTGGGATGGAGGTCATCTACACCGGGCTGAGGCAGACCCCGGAGCAGATAGTGGCGGCGGCGATTCAGGAGGACGTGGACGTCATAGCCATGTCGATTCTGTCCGGTGCCCATAACCACCTGTTCCCCAGGGTGATGGAACTCCTCCGCGAGCAGGGTGTGGATGATGTTCTGGTGATCGGGGGGGGCATCATACCCGAAGAAGACATCCCTGCACTCCGCGAATGCGGGATCGCGGCCATATTCACCCCCGGCACCCCAACATCGGAGACGATCCGGTTCATCCAGGAGAACCTCAAGAGGGCGTGAGGACGAGCGGAGAGGCGAATACGGTGACAAATATCGTTGATCTCGTGGACCGGGCGCGCATCGGAAATCCCAGGGCAGTGTCCCGCCTCATATCCCTCATCGAGAACGAGAGCCCGGGGTTCACCAAGGCTTACGCATCGCTCTACCGGCGGACGGGCCGGGCGCAGATCATGGGGATCACAGGTCCACCCGGATCCGGCAAGAGCACGCTTGTTGACAAGATGGCGGCGACCTTCCGGTCCCGCGGAAAGACTGTAGGCATCATCGCCGTGGACCCGACGAGCCCGTTCTCCGGCGGCGCTCTCCTAGGGGACCGGCTCAGGATGCAACGTCACTACCTCGACGAAGGTGTGTTCATCCGCAGCATGGGGAGCCGGGGCCACCTAGGAGGCGTTTCCCGTGCCACGTCCGGTGCTGTCGACGTTTTGGATGCTGCGGGGTACGACTATGTGATCGTGGAGACAGTTGGGGTGGGGCAGGCAGAGGTGGAAATCGCCTCCATTGCTGACACGGTGGTCCTCGTACTCGTGCCCGGGCTGGGCGATGACATTCAGGTCATCAAGGCCGGCGTAATGGAGATCGGCGACGTGTTCGTGGTGAACAAGAAGGACCGCCCGGGCGCGGACAGAACCGCGGCCGAGGTGAGGATGGCCCTGGAGCAGAACGGCCATGCCCCCGGCCCGGCGGGGGAATCCGGATCTCGGAGCCCCGGCCCGGACCATGCTCCTCCACAGCCAACTGTGCTGCTGACCTGTGCCGAGACCGGGGAAGGTGTCGCGGCTGTCTGCGACGAGTGCGAGAGACACGCCGCCTGGCTCAGGGAATCCTCCGGCCTAGAGGAACGCAGGATTCGCCGGGCGCGCCTGGAGACCACTCGCATCACGTCGGACCGCATGTGGGCGAATCTGGCCAAAGACCCCGGCACCGCCAGCTCCGCCCTGGAGATCGCCCGACGTGTCGCGGCCAGAGAAATAGATCCATACGCAGCCGGGGATGAGCTGTACAAGATGCTTCTTCAGAGAGGAGGATGAGGACAAATGGTCATCAAGTCCGTGGATCATATTGGAGTCGCAGTGGCCAACCTCGACGAGGCACTCAAGGTTTACGCAGACACTCTCGGTATCAAACTCGCTGGGACCGAGACCGTAGCTGAGCAGAAGGTCCGAGTGGCCTTCCTGCCCATTGGCGAGACCGAGATCGAGCTTCTGGAGTCCACGGACCCCGAAGGCCCCATCGCGAAGTTCATCGAGAAGAGAGGCGAGGGGATCCAGCACATTGCGGTCCGCGTCGACGACATAGAGTCCGCCCTGGAGGAGATGCGGGAGAAAGGGGTGAGGCTGATCGACGAGACCCCCCGCTATGGGGCAGGGGGAGCGAGAATTGCCTTTCTGCATCCTAAGTCCACAGGAGGAGTCCTGATAGAGCTCACTGAACGAAAGGAAGTGCATGACTAGAATGAGAAAGAGGATTCTTGTCACAACCGTGGCGGCCGCCGCGGTGTTCATGATCTTCGCGGCTAGCTGTTCGGCGCAGGGCGGGATGGGAGGAAACTTCGCGAATTGGGTTTTCCTCAAGCTCACCGACCTCAACGAGGGGCTCGAGGACGCCGAGTATGCGCCCCTGCCTTCCACTGGCATGTTCATGTGGGGTGGGTACGGCATGGGGGACGTCAAGAAATGGTCGATAGGCGGATGGGGCGCAGGCGGCGGGATGACGTCCACCAACGACGACAACGGCAAGACCTCCGCCCTGAGCCTTGGGTACGGCGGGATGATATTCCAGTACAATGTAGACATCTCCGAAAAAGTCAGACTCGGCCTTGGCACTGGAATCGGGGTCGGCACAGTGACCCTTACTACAAAGCAGGGAATCATCGACGACTTCGAAGACGTGCTTGCTGGAGCGAACTCCGCGACGGTCTGGAGACCTTACGTGGTCGCCCAACCTTACGCGTCGTTGACCTTCCCTGTCTCCCCGATCGTGACGGCCAGGCTTTCCGGTGGGTATGCCTACTTCTACGGCGTGACTGGCTGGATGGACGGGTTCAACTGGCGGCAGAGGTTCGACGGGCCTCTGGATACCATGGGAGCGCCCTTCGTCGAGCTCGGTATCTCCTTCGGGCCTCCACCCAGCCAGTTCTAGGAGGGTCCCTTCCCCAGCTTGTCACGGGCGTGTGGCAGATATACAGTTCTACAACGTATGGCACGAAAGCAGCCCCTGGCGGACCTAGACCGATCCCGCCAGGGGCTCTCCATCCAGACTGCTTCTCATTTCAGCTCAGCTGAACATCGAAATCAACACGCCGGCGGCAATCGCAGAGCCAATGACCCCCGCGACATTCGGCCCCATGGCATGCATCAGCAGGAAGTTGTTGGGGTTGTCCTTCTGTCCGACAGTCTGTACCACACGAGCAGCCATGGGGACTGCCGAAACACCTGCGGACCCAATGAGCGGGTTGACCTTTCCTTTTGTCCACCAGCACATGATCCTGCCGAGAAGGACGCCGCCCGCGGTGCCACCTGCGAACGCAGCAAGGCCCAGAACGATGATGCCGATAGTCTGGGCGGTGAGGAATCGCTCCGCACTCGCGGTGGCTCCTACGGTAACGCCCAGGAAGATCGTGATTATGTTGATCAGCTCGTTCTGAGCAGTCTTAGAGAGCCGCTCCACCACCCCGGACTCGCGAAGGAGGTTGCCCAGCATCAGGGACCCCACCAGCGCGGCGGCGGAGGGGAGAATGAGGCCCACAACGGCGGTGACAAGGATCGGGAACAGGATTTTCTCCGTCTTGGAGACCGGCCTCAGCTGCTCCATCACTATCATTCGCTGTTCCTTTGTGGTCAATGCCCGCATTATCGGCGGCTGGATGATGGGGACCAGGGCCATGTAGGAGTAGGCCGCTATGGCGATCGGCCCGAGCAACTCCGGCGCAAGCCTGCTCGTGACGTAGATCGCGGTTGGGCCGTCCGCACCTCCGATGATGCCTATGGACGCTGCCTGCTGAGGGTTGAACCCCAGAACGAGCGCACCCAGGAACGTAGTGAAGATGCCGAGCTGAGCAGCGGCCCCAAGCAAAACGGTCTTGGGGTGGGCAATCAGCGGGCCGAAGTCGGTCATCGCGCCGATGCCCAGGAATATCAGGGGTGGGTAGATCCCGAGCTTGACCCCTTGATAGAGGTAGTAGAGCAACCCTCCGATGGCGCCGTCGGTCGGTGGCGCCATCAGGTTGGCCATCGGAAGGTTCGCAAGCAGCATTCCGAATGAAATGGGCAAGAGGAGCAAGGGCTCGAATTTCCTGACAATGGCAAGATACAGGAGAACGCCGGATATGCCAAGCATAACTGCGTCCTTCCAGCCCAGGTTCCAGAAGCCCGTCGTCTTCACGAAGTCGACGACAAAGTCGAACACGGACAGTCGCTCCCTTCTACGCGGGGTCGATCATCACCAGAGGATCGCCGGTGTTCACAGAGGCCCCTTTCGTAGTGGTGACCTCGCGGACCACACCGTTCCTCCCGGCGAAGATCTCGTTCTCCATCTTCATGGCCTCAAGCATGACCACGACGGTGTTGGGAGTCACTTTGTCCCCTGGCTTGACCCGGATGTCCAGGACCACTCCTGGCATGGGAGCGGTTATCGCCCCGGCGCCCTGGGCTGCAGGGGCGGGATTTGGTGCAGCAGTGGGAGAAGCGGCAGGCGCGGCCGCCGCCTGAGCCTGGGCTGGGGTTGGTGCCGGCCCTGCACTGGGGGCGGCAACTCTCGGGGCCGGGGCCTGGGTGTAAGCGCCGATCTCTTCTACTTCGACCTCATATATGTTGCCATTGACTTGGACGCGAAACTTCCTCACTTCTTCTGTCCTCCTCGAAGAGGCACGTAATCCGGCCTCGAATTCAGATCATAGTGGATTGCCTTGCTCTCATGATCTCCTGCCTGCCTGCGAGACCCCAGAGGTTGAGCCCTGCCTGGGCAACTGGGCCGACTCGTCTCGTGGACATGACGGCGAACGGTCCTCCGCCTTCTTCGGTGGCTAGGGCGAGCGCGGCGGCGATTGCGGCGACTTCCTCCAAGGAATGCTCGTCAGTGGAAGCGCCAATCCCCGATGCTTCGGGCCGGGCGGCAGTGGGCTGGGCCAGCTCGTTCCCTGCTGGGGGTCCCGCCTGCCCGGCTGCTGCCGCCGCGGGCGTCTCGATCTTGGGGGGGGCGACTGACTCCATCTCGTGGGAAAGACGCATCCGGGGCGCCGGCTTCCCGTCCGGGCAGTAGCGCGACAGGAATATCATGATCAACTGGAGTACGACCAGCCCCAGGAAGACAATGCTCATCCCGAGGACGGTTGTCTTGAGCCCAAGGATCAAATCCTCGGTGAGGGTCATGGGGAAAACCTCCTCCCGGAAAACCGCAGTTGCGTCACTTACACGGGGATGTTGCCGTGCTTCTTGGGCGGCCTGGTCTCCCGCTTGCTGGAGAGCATCTCGAGGGCGGCGATCAGACGCGCGCGGGTTTCGGCCGGATCGAATACATCGTCAACATACCCTCGGGCTGCCGCCACGTAGGGGTTCGCAAACTTCTGCCGGTACTCTTCGATCTTCTCGGCTCTGGTAGCTTTGGGGTCGGCGGACTTCTCGATTTCCCGGCGGAAGATGATGTTCGCGGCGCCGTCAGGCCCCATGACCGCTATCTCAGCGGAAGGCCACGCGTACACCGCGTCCGCACCCAGGTCGCGGGAGCACATGGCCAGGTAAGCCCCACCATAGGACTTGCGCGTTATCAGCGTTATCTTGGGTACTGTCGCCTCGGAATACGCGTAGAGGAGTTTCGCGCCGTGGCGTATGACCCCGCCCCACTCCTGATTGACTCCGGGCAGGAAGCCCGGCACATCCACGAGGTTCACCAGAGGCACGTTGAAGGCATCGCAGAACCGGACGAACCGGGCGGCCTTGTCGGAAGTGTTTATGTCCAGGCAGCCCGCGAGTACCTTGGGCTGGTTTGCGACAATCCCGATCGGCCTGCCCCCCAGCCTTGCGAACCCGACGATGACGTTCTGAGCGTAATGGGCGTGGACTTCGAGGAAGTCCTCGTAGTCGACGAACCCGCGGATCACGTCCCGCATGTCGTATGACCTATTGGACTCGGGAGGGACGATGTTCCTCAGAGCTTCGTTGGGGCCCGCGTCTGCCCAGGCCTCGCTGACGGGCGGGTCCTCCAAGTTGTTTGAGGGGAGGAAGGACAGCAACTTGCGTATGGCGGTGAAGCAGTCCTGTTCCGTGTCGTACATGAAATGGGCGACACCGCTGGTCTTATTGTGGACGGCCGCGCCCCCGAGGTCCTCGGAGGTCACATCCTCGCCCGTGACCGCCTTTATGACCTGGGGCCCCGTGATGAACATGTTCGCCCCCTGGACCATGAAGACGAAGTCCGTGATGGCGGGGGAGTAGACAGCGCCCCCTGCACAGGGGCCGAGAATGACGGAGATTTGGGGAATCACTCCGGACGCAATTGTGTTCCTGAAGAACACCTGGCCGTACCCGGAGAGCGCATCCACACCCTCCTGGATCCTGGCCCCACCTGAATCGTTGATGCCCACGAGAGGCGCTCCGACCTTCATGGCGAGATCCATGACCTTGCAGATCTTCTTGGCGTGCATCTCACCCAAAGAGCCGCCCATGACTGTGAAGTCTTGCGCGAATGCGAACACCTTACGCCCATCTACAGTGCCATACCCCGTGACAACGCCCTCACCTGGCAGGTCCTGTTCGGGCATGCCAAATTCCGTGCACCTGTGCCGGACAAACATGTCCAACTCGGTGAAGGTTCCCGGGTCGAGCAGGAGCTGGAGGCGTTCGCGCGCGGTGAACTTGCCTGCGTCGTGTTGCTTCGCGACCCTATCGGGGCCGCCGCCCGCTAGGATCTTGTCCTTGCGTGAAGCGAGGTCCTTCAGGATGTCGGTTTCGTCCACTTGTAGTTCACCTCTCAATTCTACTGGAAGCCGTACCCGTGTGGGTGCAAAAATAAGAGACCCTGCATCGAGGGCGAGGAAGACCAAACCTGCGCCCTCGTTCGGGTCTTCGCCAAGCCCTTGTGGGAACCGGACACCTGTACAACATAACACCTCTATATTATACACTTTGACGAGGTTTCCTGCCAGGCCCGGTGAAGGCCCGTTGCGAAAGCCCGACGCAGGAGATGACTGCAGCCCCGGAGAAGAGTGGGAACGACTGAGGACAACTCGGAACAGGAGGACAACCGATGTCATTGGACCGCGTCGAGTTGGGCAGAACCGGCATCGAGGTGAGCCGGTTATGCCTTGGCACTCTCCCCATGAACCAGTCAGGCATGTCCGCCCAGGAGGGGGCCGACTTAATCGTTCGAGCCTGGGAGATGGGGATTAGCTTCGTGGATACGGCAGTTGTGTACAGAACCCACGAGCATGTGAGGATCGCCCGGTCCCGTCTGCCTGGGTTGGTGGTGGCCACGAAGTCCCACGCAGCTACGTACGAGGAGATGGACAAGGACGTCAGCAGGTGCATTGAGGAACTTGGTGGCGGGACTATAGACATATTCCTCCTACACGGGGCGAGAGCCCGCGCTGGGGTTCTTTCGCAGCGCGCCGGGGCCTTGCAGTGTCTCATGGACGCGAAAAGAGCAGGCAGGATAAGGGCGGTAGGCATCTCCACTCACCACATCAGTGTGGTCCGGGAGGCTGGCCTGCACCAAGACATCGACGTCATACATCCCCTCATCAACATGGCTGGCCTCGGGATTGCCGACGGAGGAGTGGAGGAGATGGCCCAAGCCATCGACGAGGCTTCCCGCCGGGGCAAGGGCATCTACCTGATGAAGACCCTCGCCGGTGGCAACCTCATACCGAGACGCGAGGAGGCCCTGAGGTTCGCCGCGAGCCTCCCCGGAGTTCATTGCGTGGCGGTGGGGATGGTCTCTGTCCCCGAGTTGCTCGTGAACACCAGCATCTTCGAGGGCCGCCCGATCCCCGAGGATGCCGCGAAGCAGACCAAAGCGGGCGGGGAGAAATGGTTCCTTCTGGCACCTGCCTGCAGGGGTTGCGGCAAGTGTGTGGAGATGTGCCCGAGCGAGGCACTGGCCATCGTGGATGGGAAGTGCCGGGTCGACCGGGCCCGCTGTGTCCTGTGCCGGTACTGCGGGCCCGTCTGCCCGGAGTTCGCTATCAGGTTCGTATGAGGTCCGCGAGAGCCCCTGGGCCGAATCGGCCGGGAGCCTCTACACTATCAGACTGAGCACTGCGATGCCGGCGATGGCCGCGAGTCCGGTCACGAGGGATCCGCCGGTCTGCAGTTTGTACGCGGTGTTTACGTCCATGTCGGAGAACTGCGATACGACCCAGAAGTAGGAGTCGTTCGCGTGCGATACCACCATTGACCCTGCGCCGATTGCGAGAGTCGCCAGGACGCGGCCCATGCCCGTGCCAAGGCCCAAGCTATCGAGGAGCGGAGCGACGATGGCCGCCGTCGTGATGAGGCTCACCGTGGACGAGCCCTGAGCTGTCTTGATAGCCGCGGCGATGATGAAAGGCAGGAAGATCCCGAGGTGATACTGGGAGAGCACCTGCCCAAGGTAGTCCCCCACCCCAGTGGCCTTGAGGACCGCCCCAAACGCGCCGCCCGACGCGGTGATCACGAGGATGACCGCGGATGTCTCGATTGCCTTGGCGACCCAGTCCCCATAGACCTCCTTGTCGATTCTGGGGGCGAGGCGCATGGCCAGGAAAACCCCAATAAGCAGCGCGAAGATGGGGTGGCCTATGAAGATGAGCACATCCCGCAGCAGCCCCTCCCCCAGGGGGTTGCTCTTGAACATCGCTACCGACCTCAAGGCGATCAGGATTATGGGGGTTACGAGCGGAAGGAAGGACTCGAAAGCCCCTGGAAGCCGCCCGAACTTCTCGATGAGCTGCTCGTAAGTGACCTCGCTCTTCGGCTTGATGTCGAACTTCGAGCCCACTCGGACGGCGTAAACCCACCCAGCTATGGCCGCCGGCAGCGACACGATGAGCCCCATCACGATGACCATGCCAAGGTCTGCTCCGATAGTCCCTGCCGCGGCGATTGGACCCGGGGTCGGGGGAACCATGGTGTGAGTTGCGTAGAGCCCCATGGAAAGCGCGGTGCCCATCACTGCAAGAGATATCCCGCTGGACTGAGCGAGAGCCTTGTTCAACGACGAGAGGATGACGAATCCGGAGTCGCAGAAGACCGGAATGGAGACAACGTAGCCTGATAGCGCCATGGCCAGAGGAGACCTGCGCTGCCCCACCAGACGAAGCATGGTGCGGGCGAGGACCAGCGCTGCGCCGGTCTTTTCGAGGATCGCCCCGATGATCGTGCCCGCCACGATCACAATCCCGATGTTCGCCAGAGTGTTGCCGAAGCCCGTCGCTATCACGTCTATGAGCCCGGCAACGGGTTGCCCACCGGGTCCGACTCCTGGGACCGGAGGCGGAGTCTGTGCAAGAAGCCCCACTGCGAACGCTGCTATCAAGAGGACCAGGAATGCATTCATCCGTACCTTGCCCGTCATGTAGACGATGAACACGATCGCCCCGAGTAGGATCAGAAGAAGCCCTGAACCACTTGCCATCAGTGAACCTCCCTTTTTCGAGGATATGTGCGGCACACAGACGCCGCCATAGTAATTTCTATGGCCGCTGAGATTATCCTCCCATATATCCTCCCTGAATCTGCCAGATAGCGTTCCAGTAGGATTGTATGAAAGGGCGGAAGGCAGGAATGCCGGTAGATCTGTAGTATCCTCTGTTAATTAAGGTAACTGGGACGGAAGCGAGAGGTGGTACACTTGGGCAACTTCATAGAACTCCGGAGCGACACGTGCACGCTCCCCACTGACGAAATGCGGGAGGCGATGCGGTCCGCCGAGGTCGGGGACGACGTGTTCGGGGAGGACCCGACCATCAACAGGCTCGAAGCTCTGGCAGCTGAGAAAGTCGGAAAAGAGGCTGCCTTGTTCCTGCCTTCCGGGACCATGGGCAACCTGGTGGCGGTGATGACCCATTGCAGGCGTGGCGATGAGATAGTATTGGAAGCGGAATCTCATATCTACTACTACGAGGTGGGCGGGCTGTCGGCCATTGCCGGAGTCGTGCCGCGGCTAGTGCCGGGCAAGAACGGAATCCTGAACCCCGACGACGTCAGAAAGGCACTCCGCCCGAGGAACATTCACTATCCCCCTACCACGTGCATCACCGTGGAGAACTCGCACAACCGCGGAGGCGGCACAGTGACCGGCATTCCGGTTCTCGAGGCCATCGCCGAGATCGCACGCGAGCGAGGCATGACGTTCCACATGGACGGGGCGAGGATCTTCAACGCCGCGATCGCCCTTGGAGTCGATGTCCGGGAAATCGCAAAACACGCGGACTCGGTCATGTTCTGCCTCTCCAAAGGGCTCTCGGCCCCGGTAGGGTCCATGCTTGCTGGAACTGCCGACTTCATCGAGCGCGCCAGGAAGAACCGGAAGATGGCAGGAGGCGGGATGCGGCAGGCCGGGGTGCTTGCGGCGGCAGGAATAATCGCACTCACGAAGATGGTGGACCGGCTGGCCGAGGACCATGACAATGCGAAAGAGTTTGCCCGGGGGCTTTCCGAGATCCCTGGCGTGTCCATAGACCTTTCGACTGTCCAGACGAACATCGTGATGTTCGATATCCACAGGCTCGGCATCGGCTCCGAGCAGTTTGCCTCTGAACTCGCAACTCATGGAGTCCGGGTGACGACGAGGCCACCGTTCGGAATCCGCGCCGTGGCAAACAGGCACTTCCAACAGGAGCACATTGAACCGGCTCTGAAAGCGGTGTGGGCGGTGTGCCAGGCGCACCTTTAGGCATTTTCGCGGGGTGCCTCTTCGCTGGGCCCGGCGGGCCGTGTGGGCTGTCGGACGGCCGTGGGGGAGAGCGAAGGATGGATGGCGGACGGGTCCGAAACGGGCCCGGCGGGATCGAGTGCCAAGCCTAACGCCCGGGCAAGGGTCGATGCGACGACCGGCCTTACGCATTCGACGGATACGTGTGACCGGGGAGGCTCGTGTGGCCCGGCTGGAGTACTGGTGCTGGCCGCGGGCCCCGTTTGGACTGAGGCAGCGCCTTCTCTTGGCGTCTCGGCGCCCGCCGGGACCCTGCCGGCGGCCGACGGCAACTCCCGGGCAAGCGATGTCACGCCCCGATCCCTGATGCCGCAGGGGACGATGAGGTCGAAGTATGAGAGGTCTGTCGTGACATTCATGGCGAAACCGTGGTAGGACACGCCGCGCTTCACCCCGACGCCAATCGCCGCGATCTTTTGCGCCCCGACCCACACCCCGGTCAGGCCCGGGACAGTCGAGGCCGAAACGCCGAAGCCCGCGAGCACGCCGATGATGGCCTCCTCGATCCTGCGTAGGAGGTCCACTCCTCCCAGGCCGGCTGCACGCAGGTCGACGATGGGGTAGCCGACCAGCTGCCCAGGCCCATGGAAGGTGACGTCCCCGCCCCGCTCGACCTCGATCACTTCAATGCCCATATGGGCAAGCACGTCACGCGGGGCCAGGATGTGGTCTGCGGATGACCGCCTGCCCATGGTGATCACCGGGGGATGCTCGAGGAGGATGAGGGCATTGGGTACCTCATCCTTGGCACGGAGCTCGAGAAGCGCATGTTGGAGGGCCCATGCCTCCCGGTATGGGGTCAGTGGCAGGTTCAGGACTTTGAGGGTTCGTTCCACTTGCACGTCACCTTTCTTTGGGTCTGCCGCGTTGCACGATTAAGGGCCCGGTTGCTCATTACTTCCTTGACTCTCTAGTTTCCTCCTTGCGCAGGTAGAACATTGCACCTTGGGGGGGATCCCATGCGCCCGAGAATCGGAATAGTCGCCCCGTACCAGGAACTCGCTAACCTCTGCTCCTCGGTTTGCTCAGAACTGGGGGAGGACGCTGAGGTGCGGTCTGGAGACCTCTCGGAAGGTGTCGCAGTCGCCCGGGAGATGGAGCGGGCAGGGGCTGAGGTCATCATAAGTCGGGGGGGCACTGCCCTTGCCATTGAGCGTGCCCTCGAGATCCCGGTCGTTCTGATCGAGGTGAGCCCACTCGACCTTCTCAAAGCCCTTGCCCAGGCAAAGGAACTCGGGCGAAGCATAGGCGTTGTGGGCTTCAAGAACACCGTATACGGGGCAGAGGACATAGCAGAGATTCTCGATATTGATCTCGTTCCGATAGTCCTCGCAAGCGAGGCAGAGGCCGAATCCAGAGTTGCACACGCAGTTCGGGCGGGCCTGGAGGTCATTGTGGGCGACGCGGTGGCGGCCAGGACCGCCGTGGGCCATGGTGCCAGGAGTGTCCTGATCCGCTCGGGCAAGGATGCGATCATGAGGGCGATCGCCGAGGCGAAGCACGTGGCCGCAGTGCGCATGCGCGAGAGGGAGCGCGCTCAGGAACTCAGGGCGATTCTCGACTTCGCACACGAAGGCATCATAGGCCTTGGCCCGGATGGCGCGATCCGAGTATTCAACCCAGTGGCGGAGCGGGTGTTTGGGATGAAAGCTCAAGAGGCCATGGGCAGGAACATCTCCGCGCTCATCCCGGACGTTTCCATGGACAGGCTTGCGGCAGGGGACAAGGCCGAGACGGGAGAGCTCAGCCACATAGGGGAGACTCTCATCATTACTACAAGAGTCCCAATCAGGGTTAGGAACGAGGTCACAGGTGCGGTCATCACTTTCCAGGACGTTACAAGGATTCAACAACTTGAGGAGAAAGTCAGGAAAGAACTCCACACCAAAGGCCATACGGCACGCTACACTTTCGCCAACATCAAGACAGCGAGCGCTCATGTAAAAGAGCTTGTGGAGCGCGCGAAGAAGTTCGCCAGGGTGGATTCCACGGTCCTCATCACCGGGGAGACCGGGACAGGCAAGGAGCTGTTCGCTCAGAGCATCCACAATGAGAGCGCCCGCAGGGGTTTCCCTTTCGTCGCCATCAATTGCGCCGCGGTGCCGGAGAGTCTACTTGAGAGCGAGCTCTTCGGATACGAAGAGGGAGCGTTCACAGGCGCCCGGCGAGGGGGAAAGCAAGGTCTCTTCGAACAGGCCCACAGAGGGACGATATTCCTCGACGAGATCGGAGAGATGTCCATGCCCCTTCAGTCCCGCCTTTTGAGGGTCTTGGAGGAACGCGAAGTGATGCGGGTCGGGGGAGATCGCATCATACCCGTGAACGTCCGCATAATCGCCGCGACTCACGTGGACCTCAAGGAGGCCATGGCGCGCGGGGAATTCCGTGAGGACCTATACTACAGGTTGAACAAGCTCTCGCTGCGGATTCCGCCACTTCGGGAGAGGCCGGAGGACATCCCCGTCTTCGCCTCTCTGTTTCTTGAGATGCTCAGCGAGAGATTCGGTCGGCCCCCGCAGAGAATCAGCGCGGACGGAATGCGCGTTCTTACCGCATATTCATGGCCGGGGAATGTCCGAGAGCTTCGCAACATCATAGAGCGAATAGTCACGAGCCTCGATTCGGAGACCGCGGGGGCAAAGGACATCAGAGCGCTTATGCATGATGAGTATACAAGTCCCAGGCGCAAGGGAGCGGAAGGCGTGCCGGCAGCTTCAGAGGGCACTCTTGCCGAGATGGAACGACAGGCCATCGAGAGCGCTCTATCGGAGGCCGGCGGAAACAAGCGCGAGGCCGCAAGGATTCTGGGCATAAGCAGGGCAACGCTGTGGCGGAAACTGAAGACTGCGCAACATGAGTAATATATCGAAACACCGGCATCTCGGGTTTCGCCCGCTGACCCCTCTCTTCCCCGACACTGACCTCGGGGGCAGAGAGGGGAATGTTTCATTATGGCTCATTATGACTCACGGCGTCCGGCTCGGTTGCACATGAGGATAGTCACTTAGACGGCGCTCCAGTTCTAGACCAGCCCAGGCCAATACGGGTTTCCTCGCTGTCTCAGAGGTTGGTGGCATGGAAGTCGCATAGGCTGACTGTAGCGGTGAAGACTTCGGTTCACTATCAGAAGTGGCAGGTGAGTCCCCTGGGCGACGATGAGAAGCTACCGAAGCTCGGCATAATTGCGGACGATCTCACAGGCGCCGGTGACGCCGGGGTGCAGTTCAGGAAGGCAGGTCTCTTGACCACGGTGCTGATCGATGAGGGCTCAGCTGAGTTGGCACTACGTCGATCCAACGTCGTGGTCCTGAACACAGACAGCAGGCATCTGGTGGCAGAACGTGCCTATACCGCAGCTTACAGGGCTGCGCGGCTCCTAGCTGAGCACGGGGTCGATTACATATACAAGAAAGTAGACTCCACTCTCCGAGGAAACATCGGAGCTGAGATTGATGGTGTCATGTGCGCTTTGGGCGCGTCGATTTGTGTGCTCGCACCAGCGTTTCCGGCCAACGGGAGGACTACGGTGGATGGGTGCCTTTTGGTTCATGGCGTGCCTCTTGACCAGAGCGAAGCGGGGACGGACATTCTCTTGCCTGCGGTGAGCCCGGCTGTGGATGAGGTAATACAGAGGCAAAGTCATAGAAAAACAGCACGGATCTCACTGGGGAAAGTGAGGAGTGGAGTGAACACGCTCGCACGGGAGTTCCTGTCGCTGGCGAGCCAAGGCGCCGAGATCATTGTGCCTGATGCTGTAGACCAGCGGGATCTTGGCACTATCGCGGACGCGGCTGTTGTGGTAGGCCCGGGCTGCATTATGGCGGGTTCGGCTGGCCTCGCCGCTGAATTGCCCCGTTCCCTGGACATAAGCGGGTCGCCCCCGCCCAGTGGCGCGGCCAGTGTGGGACGCGGGATTCTCGTCGTCGTCGGGAGTGCCACGCGCACCAGTGCTGAGCAAGTTGCCGCGGCTATCCGTGATCCACACGTGTTCTCGATCGCACTTTCCCCACTTGAGCTTTTCTTGGAAGACCGGTCTTCAGAATACCTTACCCGCGCAGAGCGCGCAGCTCGAGAAGCGTTGGCCTCTGGGCACGACGTCATGGTGTCCATAGACAGGTCTCGATCCCCGAACGGAGAAGGCCGGGAAGCCAGACATGCTAGGCCCCTGTTCTCAGAATCAGCTCACATACGGGACGCTCTGGCCTGTGTTGCCAGGGCTGCCGTAGCTTCAGGCATGGTGGCAGGGATTATTGTAACAGGTGGCGACACGGCCGTGGCAGTCTGCCGTGCACTGGGAGCTATAGGGCTTGACCTAGATAGGGAACTACTTCCGGGCATACCTCGCGGCCGAATCGTAGGCGGGGTCGCTGACGGCATGCTCATCGTGACCAAAGCGGGGAGCTTTGGCGGTACGGAGGCGCTGACAATCGCATTGGACCATCTGAGACTGGCAAGGACTCGGGGGTGAATGTGCGATGGTTCACTGCTTGGATGTGCTTCTCGTCGGGGGATACGTGGTGGACGGCACGGGGGTACCGTGGTACCGCGCTGACGTTGCGGTCAGAGACGGTGTGGTTGTTCTGATCGCACCCAAGATTGATCTGCCGGCAGCGCGGACTCTCGATGTCCACGGGATGGTGGTAGCTCCCGGCTTCATAGACATACACAGCCATTCAGACTACAGCTTCTTCTGGGATCCGGACGCCAGCCAGAGAATCACACAAGGATTCACAACCGAGATCTGTGGGAACTGCGGAGTATCTGCCGCTCCCATTCGCGAACGGCGGTTCTCCGATCTGCAATTGGACCTCCTAAGCAGTGTGGGCGTTCGCGAGAACGTTACCTGGTGTACATTCCGGGAGTATCTGCAAACCGCTGCGAGCCAGAAGATGTGCACGAATGTTGGAGTTCTCATCGGCTATAACACAATCCGTGAGTACGTAGCTGGAACCCAACGGGAGCTCTCCACTGCGGAACGCCTCGAAATCATGGAACTGGTGACTGACGCCATGGCTGCCGGTGCCCTCGGCGTCAGTTCAGGTCTCGTCTACCAACCAGGCAACTTCGCGTCTCGGGACGAGTTGACCGAGGCCTGCAGGATTGTTGCGAGGTGGGGAGGGGTATACGCGACTCACACCCGCGGTTTGCGGGAGAGTTTCTCGACCGGGGTGGGTGAAGCCATAGACATCGCACAGACTGCCCGCGTTCCTCTCGAGATCTCCCATATGGTCCCGCAGTTGGGCGGATGGGGCCAATGGAGAGAGGCCCTAGACCAGGTAGATGAGGCACGAGCGCGAGGCGTAGACGTCACCTTTGACACCCATCTGGACACGGTGGGCGGCAACAACGTGCTGGCGACAATACCGCCTCAGTACAAGCAAGACGGGGTCGAATCCCTTGCGGCAAGGCTCAGCGATCCAGGTTTCAGGAGCCGGCTGAGACGCGATATGCAGGATTTTCTGGGTCCGGGTACCTCAGGGCACCTGAAACACTCTAGATGGGACATCCTTCGGATCGGCCAGGCCCCTTACACGCCTTGGGCGGTTGGGAAGTCGGTGGAGGCTCTGTCTTGGGCAGCGGGAAAGGACCCGTGGGACGTTTTCTTCGATCTTCTGGAGGCCAATGGACGCGGGCTATATCTCACGGCGGTCTATGTTCCAGAGGATGCGATTCGGTCGGCCCTGTCCCATCCTGCTTCGATGGTAATGACGGACGCTTCCTTCGCTGAGGCCGGACCGAACTGCCCGTTTCCCCGGAACTTCGGGACTAGCGGGAAGCTTCTGGGGAAGTACGTTCGAGAAGAAGGTCTGCTTTCTCTGGAGGAAGCAGTGCGCAAGATCACATCGGCTCCGGCTGCCCGGTATGGATTGTGGGACAGGGGTGTCTTGAGGCCTGGGTTTGCCGCTGATGTCACGGTCTTCGATCCAGCAACCATAGCGCCCACTGTGACTGACGAAGGGTGCCTGGCTGGCTGTGAATACCAGAACCCCCGTACCGTCGGGGTGATGCACGTACTTGTTAACGGCGAGGTTGTATTGGAGGGCGGGGAGCTGACCGGAGCGCGGCCCGGCCGTCTTCTACTAAGACGACACACATAAGACGGGAGGAGATCTCATGTCAAGGATTGTCGACCTGAGAAGTGACACCATCACACTGCCCAGCGAGGAAATGCGGGACGCCATGAGGAGCGCCGTCATAGGTGACGATTACTACGGGGATGACCCGACGGTCCAGGAGCTGGAGACCCTGGCCGCCAAGAAGCTCGGCAAAGAAGCGGGGCTCTTCGTCACGTCCGGGACGATGGGAAACCTCGTATCCATCCTTGCATCCACCCAGCGAGGTGACGGAATCATCGTCGAGGCCGACGCCCACGTTTACCGGTGCGAGACTGGGCACCTGGCCGCCGTGGCGGGCGTCCTGGCAAAGCGGGTCAAAGGTCACGCGGGCATGTTCAAGCTTGAGGATCTGGAGGCCGCACTCTTTGCTGACGGTGTTCTCTACCCGCCCAACAAGCTGCTCTGTGTGGAGAACACTCACAACGCAGCAGGCGGCACATGCATATCCGTGGCCCACATGGAGGAATTGCGGAGGTTCGCGGACGCCCATGGAATGTTGATCCACGTAGATGGAGCGAGGATCTTCAACGCCGCAATCGCGCTTGGGGTCCCTGCAAAGGATCTTGCCAAAGACGCTGACTCACTCACTTTCTGCCTCTCCAAAGGGCTCGCCTGCCCCTTCGGCTCACTCATAGTCGGAGACGCCGATTTCATCAGGAGATGCCGCAAAATGCGGCAGATGGTGGGGGGAGGCATGAGGCAGGCGGGGGTTATGGCAGCCGCCGGCATCGTGGCCCTGAACAAGATGGTCGACAGGCTCGCGGAAGACCACGAGAATGCGAGGGTGTTGGCTGAGAGCCTGGTGGCCCTCGGGTTGGACATCGACCTTTCGCTGGTCCAGACAAACATGGTCTTCGTCAACGCGGCGAATGTTCCCGGAGGAGCGGACGCCCTAGTAGCTAGAATGAAGGAGAACGGTGTGATAGTGAACGCACCCAGTCGGGGCCGGTTCAGGATGGTTACGCACTACGGCATAACCCGTCATGACATCGAGATGGCCATAGAGGCCGTGAAACGTGCGCTTCACTAAAGCGCAGGTAAGGTGGGGTTCCTGTGGCGAGGATGTATTCGTGCGCGCAGACAGTCGAACGGATGACCGGGCTCAGTCAGAAAGGAACCATGGAAACCCCGACCCAGGATCATGATAGAAGGCACGTCCTGCCTTACGTCCTGTCGCACGGTGGGCGTAACTACTTTTTGGTCAGACAAATCGAGGCCGGCAACCTGTCAGCAGTGGACTTCAGTACGATGCCGGCAGTCTTCTTCAACCCATACTTCCTGCCTGGCCGCTCTCAAGAGGCGTTCCGGACGGTCACGGACGCGGTTCGTGCCATCGTGGGCGATGAGAAGGTCACATGCGATGCCGAGATGCCCGCTTCCATCTACACACAGCTGCGAGCGGAACTTGTGGTCGACGTGGACCGTGCACCGGAGATGCCTGTGCGTACCATGAGGACCACGCGAACGGACGTGCTCCGCCGTTTCAATCATCACAGAAACGAAGTCGCGGCAGTCGCAAGGAGACTCACTTCGGGCCATCCCGATGAAAACCGTCTAGCCGAGTGGTACGAGGAACGCCCCGACAAGCGCTTCGAGTTGCTGGATTCGATGGCATCCGAGCGTGGAGTGGATGCGCTCCTGGGCACTTGGGTCGCCGATTTCCAGGAGCTTTCCGGGTTCCCCGGGACTCTCGCGTCTGAGCGGGGGTTCGCGGTTCTCTACCTGACGGGATCAGACGAGGTGTGGCTGATCATCCCATCCTCCGTGGCGTTTGCGGAAGGATCGGATTCCCGGGACTACCCCGGCCTCTCAGCCGCGCTGCGTGACATTGTCCCTACAGGGACCGTGGGGTACGAGGCTGACACAATCGGGGCCTCGGCTCTCCTGGACATGGAGGACCGGGGAATCCGACTGGCGCCTGCGGGAGACCTTATGCAGGATTGGCGCGAAGAGAAGGCCTTCTTGGACATCCCCTACTTCGTAGTTGCGGCGATGGCATCACGGTATGCGGTTGACGGTGCTGCGGACTTCGCGACCAAGGCCATAAGGGCCGGCGTGGAGGTCACCGAGCGCGATGTGGACAGAGTATACCTCGGCCTTCTCTCAGACTTCGCGAAGCGTGAACGCCTCCCGGTGACGCTCGAGTTCTATTTCACAGGGAATCACACCGGGGCGAGAACGATCTTTCCTGCCCGTCCCGGCAATCACCTGCTATCACGTCGTTCAAACTCCTTGAAGATAGATGCAGGGGTCTTCGTAGTGGACGACGGTCTATTCCATGCGTGTAGCGACATAGCGCGAACCGTGACTACTACCGAGGCTGCCGCGCATGTGGCGGATGCCATGGAAGAAGTGATGCTTCTGGAGACGATTCCGTCGATTCGACCTGGAATGACCGGGGCGGAGATCCACCACATGGGTGTTGGTCAGATGGCGTCCAGGAACTCCACCTTCTCGCAGACGGGGTACATGCCCCCTGGATTCGATTGGGCGACTGACTATCCGCGTGATATCGGGCATGTCATCGAGAGGCAGGAGTCGAACACCTTCGGGTTCAAGCCGGGAATCTCTCGCCCGGTTCATCATGGGATGGTAGCATGTGTCGAATTTCACTGCGCATATGAAGACCATGCGATTACCTGCGAAGATACGTTCGTCGTGGATGATCAGGGATCGATCGTCATTAGTCGCGGGCCTTGCGAGTTTGGCCCAGAAGGGGAGGTGAGCAGACGGCACTCGTTTCGGGCCTAGGCAGTACTGTCAGACGGAGACTCGCCTCAATCAGCCTCAATTGCCAAAGTCAGGAAGGAGGGCGCTTACTTGAAACTACGTGGAATGATTGGTGCGATCACAGTGCTGTTGTTGTGCATGACACCAGTCCTCGCCCAGGAAGAGCCAGTCAAGATCGGCATAGTAGCGAACCTCACCGGCGCCGCTGCCATGACCGGGAACTACATCAAGACCGGAGTGGACATGGCTATCGAGGAGATTAATGCGGCGGGAGGGATTAGGGGCAGAAGAGTTGTCTACATAGCTGAA
>JANLFS010000027.1:20082-31272 GCA_024655925.1 Bacillota bacterium
ACGAAGCCATACCTGCCAAGTCGGTGAGCGCGACGACCAAGTTGATCGAAAAAGACAAGGTGTTCGCGGTGATCGGTCCGAGCGGGAGCGGCCAGGTGCTTGCTGCAATGGAAGTCGCTGCCCGGTACAAAGTGCCTATGTTTGCTCCTAACGCAAGTAACCCCAAGATCACACGGTCCGGTAACGAATGGATCTTCAGGACACATGCCGACGACATCCTGCATGCACAGGTGATGGTCGACTACATCGTCCAGCAGCTTGAGAAGAGGGATATCGCCATCATCTACGCCAACAACGACTATGGAAGGATCGGCATGGAGCAAGTTGTGGCCAGACTCCAGAACGCTCACGGTATCAAGCCGCTCACCATCGAAGCCTGCCAGGCCACTGACAAAGATTTCTCATCCCAGATACTGAAGGCCAGGGCCACCGGCGCGAGTGTCTTGATGCTATGCATGGATTACCCTGAAGGCGGGCTCATCGCCAAGCAGAGCAGGCAACTTGGGTACCGTCCGCAGATATGCTCTCTGGGAGGGCTATCGTTCGCCGGGTACTCCGAGATTGGCGGGAGCGCCACGACTGGTACTATGTCTACCATCCCCTACCTGCCCAAGCCCAGGACACCTTCTGAGGCAGCCTGGATTGAGAAGGCCACGAAGAAGTACGATCGGATTCCGAACTACACCTTTGCCAATGCATACAACTCCATGATGATCCTAGCGAAAGCCATTGAGCAGGTCGGGTTCGACCAGGAGAAAGTCAGGGCTGCACTTAGGACTGGCCTTTCCTACACTGGACCTACGGGAACGGTGTCGTTTGACGAGACAGGCAACGCCAAACGTGACCTGTACATCATCAAGGTGGTCGACCCCAACGCCTCCGGCGTCAACATCTGGGATATCGTCTGGCCTAAGTAGCACTACGGGCGTGCTCGCCCGGGGTTGTACCCCGGGCGAGCCTCCCGCGAGCCCGCGTGCTCTGGGAGGGAGTCATGTTGGGAGTTGGAATGCAGCTGTTCTTGCAACAGATCGCGTCAGGCTTGGGAATTGGCAGCATTTACGGCCTGATCGCTGTCGGGTACGTGATGATCTTCAATTCCGTCGGAGCCTTCAACTTCGCGCAGGCTGACATCTTCATGGCCGGTGCATTTCTGAGCCTGGTGTTTTACGGAATCCTGAGGTTGCCATTTCTCGTGTCGTTTGCACTGGTCATTGTTGGCAACGCGCTGCTCGGGGTCCTCCTCGAGCGAGTGGCATTTAGGAGACTCTTAAGACGACAAAGTATGAACTATATGATATGCACAATTGGCGTTGGTATCGTCCTACGTAACGCGGCGAGGCTGGTTTTCGGGACTGAGCTTTTCACGCTTGCGTCGCCTCTGAGCGAGGATCCTCTCATCATCGGCGGCATAGTTTTCGTGCCTCAGAACCTTGCAATCCTTGCTGCTACGCTCATTCTGTCCCTTATGATCCTGTGGTTCTTCCATCGGACCCGGATTGGCATGGCCATGCGTGCGGTGGCTCAAGACCAAGAGGCGGCTCGGCTGATGGGCATAAACGTGGGCAGGAGCATCTCCTGGACCTACGGGATAAGCTCCGGACTCGCAGGTGCTGCAGCCATGCTAGTGGCTCCTTTGTTCTTCATCGGAGCCGAGATGGGGCCGTCTTACGGAATGAAGGCTTTCGCGTCATTCATTCTCGGAGGGGCCACAAGTATTCCCGGGGCGTTGACGGGGGGCTTACTACTCGGGGTGATCGAGAACCTAGTGGGCGGGTACGTATCCACCACATACAAGGACGCTGCTGCCTTCCTGGTTCTCGTGATTGTTCTGTTCCTCAAGCCTTCTGGGATCCTGGTGAGGGGGGAGAGACGGTGAGGCGTTGGTGGCCAGTTGGATTGCTCCTCGCAGCTGGGGCCGTTCTGCCGCTGACCGGTGACTACAACCTGCACGTGTCGAACCTGTTCATGTTCTACGCCATATGCGTGCTTGGTCTGAACATCCTAGTCGGGTACACCGGCCAGTTCAGCCTGGCCCAGGCCGCGTTCTTCGGTATCGGCGCCTACGTGGCGACCCTATGCGTCCTGGATCTGCACCTTCCTCATGGAGTGGCCATAGTGGCCGCAGGGTTGTGCACAGGTGCGTTCGGTATTCTCCTTGGCCTTCCCACACTCAGGTTGAGTGGTGGGTACCTAGCCATAGCCACCGTGGCATTCGGCGAGACAATCAGGCTTGTGATGCTGAACTGGGTTCGTGTAACCCGAGGCTCATCTGGAATCCGCGGCATCCCAGCGTTTCGGGTGTTCGGGTACGAGTTTCTGACCTTGAAGTCGCAGTTCTATTTGACCTTATTCTTCTTTGCCCTGTGCGTATGGATCTACACCCGGATGATCCACTCTCACGTCGGCCGGGTTTTCACAGCCATCAGGGAGAACGAGCCTGCGGCCCGGGCGATGGGCATCAACACTCTATACTACAAGGTCCTGGCCTTTGCCTCGAGTTCCTTCCTGTGTGGGATAGCGGGCGGCCTATATGCGTTCACTATCCGGTTCATCAGCCCCGACAGCTTCGTGGCTTCAGAATCCATCGCCATGCTGTCTATGGTGGTGATTGGCGGAGTCGGCACCATATCCGGCGCCATCATAGGCGCCCTGCTTCTTACCTTCCTGCCGGAATGGCTCCGCTCCATGGGCGACTACCGGCTCTTGCTCTTCGGGTCGTTGCTGGTGGTTATGATGCTATTCATGCCTGACGGAATTGTTGGATTGGCAAACAAAGTCTTCGAGCGGTTCGGGCCTCGTCCGTCGGCTCGGGCGGAGGAGCGTGAGATAGATGGCACTTCTTGAAATCAAGGGCTTGAGTAAGTATTTCGGAGGCCTGAGAGCCTTAGACGATGTGACCCTCTCCGTCGCCGAGGGTGAGGTGTTCTCGGTAGTCGGCCCCAACGGATCCGGCAAGACAACGCTTTTCAACGTCATAAGCGGCATCTATGCCCCGACCAAGGGGAGCGTAAGATTCGGCGACCGGGATCTTACCGGGGCGGCCCCTCACCGTGTGGCACAGGCTGGCATCGGCAGGACATTCCAGAACGTCTCTCTGTTCCCGAAGATGTCAGTACAGGACAACGTGCTCCTGGCGATGCACTCGAGGAGGCGTGAGAACCTGGCAGCCGGAATCGCCCGGACTGCTGCATGGAACCGGGAGGAACGAGCGTGCATTAGACGGGCCCGGGAACTGTTGTGTTTCGTTGAACTTGGTGGGCGTGAGGGCGAGGCCGCAAGGAACCTTCCGTACGGCGAGCAGAAACGTCTGGAGATCGCACGGGCGCTAGCGCTTGAGCCCAAGTGCCTTTTACTCGACGAACCAGCCGCGGGCACCAACCCTAGTGAACTAGAAGTCCTGACCGAAGTCATTGCGCGCATTCGCGACCTCAAGGTCACGATCATGCTGATAGAGCACAGGATGGATATGGTCATGACGATCTCAGACCGGGTGCACGTGCTCAATCAGGGGAGGACGATTGCATGGGGTACACCGGCAGAGGTGTGTAGCAATCCTGAAGTAATAGAGGCCTATCTCGGGAAGGGGGCGAGCACTGGTGCTGCAGGTTAACGCCATCAACACCTACTATGATCGTGCTCACGTCCTCCGGGATGTTTCCCTCGAGGTCCGTCAGGGCGAGATAGTCACGCTCATCGGTGCAAACGGGGCGGGAAAGACAACTCTCCTGAAGACTGTGAGCGGTCTGCTCTGGCCAACCTCGGGCACCATCACGTTCCTGGGACGCGAAATGCAAAGAGCCTCGGTGGAGCAGATCATCCAAGCAGGTATCTCCCTCATCCCTGAGGGCAGGAGGGTCTTCCCCAGGATGACAGTGCTGGAGAACCTGACCTTAGGCGCGTTCCTCAGGCGTGATCGTGCCGAGATTCTGTCGGATATTGACTATGTGTTCGGGCTTTTCCCCAGGCTTGCCGAGCGCAAGTCGCAGATGGGTGGCACTTTGAGCGGTGGGGAGCAGCAGATGCTGGCCATAGGACGGGCGTTGATGTCCCGGCCCAAGCTTCTTCTCTGCGACGAACCGTCGATGGGCCTCGCCCCCATACTCGTCGAGAGCACGTTCGAGATAATCAAGAAACTTCGGTCCGATGGCACTACGGTGCTTCTGGTGGAGCAGAACGCGAGGGTAGCCCTATCCATCGCGGACAGAGGGTATGTCATGCAGAACGGGCAGATAGTCATGGGAGACCGCGCAGACCGACTTCTCGAGGACCCTGGAGTCAGACGCGCCTATCTCGGCATGGCGGCGGCAGCGCGGCCCGAAACTCGGGGGTGAGTAGTTGCTGGACGTCGTTTTCGAAGGTGGCAGGATAGTCGACGGAACCGGGAACCCTTGGTTCTACGGGGATGTTGGAGTGCACGACGGCAAGATAGTCTCCATCGCACGGCGTGTTAGAGAGACTGCTGCGGAGCGGATAGACGCTCGGGGGCTCGTCGTGGCGCCGGGGTTTGTTGATGTGCATGCCCACTCGGATTTCAGTCTTTTCTACGACCCTGCGATCATGTGCAAACTGCGCCAGGGAATTACGACTGAGGTCACAGGGAACTGCGGACTCTCCGCAGCGCCACTTAGGGACGGACGGCTCAGTCGGATGCAAGCGGATATCTGCGCGGACATGGAAGTAGAGCTGAAATGGACGACCTTTGAGGAGTACCTCGAGTGCGCGAAGGCCGCTCCACTCGGGACGAACGTGGGGTGGCTCGTGGGGTACAACACCGTGCGCGAGTGGGTGGCCGGTGTTAAGCCGACACTTACCTCAGCTGAGCAGGGCTTGATCCTGGAGGTAGTCGGGCGGGCGATGGAGGCAGGTGCCCTGGGACTCAGTTCGGGGCTGGTTTACGAGCCTGGCAATTACGCAACCGTTGATGACCTGGTCGAGGTGTGCCGAGTGGTGGCCGGATGGGGTGGGATCTACTCGAGCCACACGCGAGGTCTTCGCGAGACTCTTGCGGAGGGGGTTGCTGAGGCCATCGAGATTGGACGCAGGGCGGAAGTACCGGTACAGATTTCGCATCTGACGCCGCAGTACGGCGGCTGGGACCGCATCCAGCTCGCTCTGGATCGCATTGACGCTGCCCGGGCCGAAGGGGTCGATGTCTGTTTCGACCTACACCTGGACGAGGTGGGTGGAACCAGCGCGCTCGCGACGTTGCCACCGTGGGTGAAGGAAGGTGACGTGGATGCCATGATCGGCAGGCTCACCGACCCCCGAATGCGCGCCCAGGTCAGTGCGGAAGTTCGAGAGTTCGTGGGGCCCGGCACCTCCGGGTTCATCCGTCACTCCTGCTGGGATCTGCTTCGTGTGGCGAGCGCGCCGGGCACGCCGGACCTGGTGGGGAAGTCGTTCGAGGAAATCGCGAAGGTGAGTGGGAAGGCGCCGATCGACACCTACTTCGACATCATCGTAGCCAATCGGGGTAAATTGCAGCTCACTGGCCTATACACCCCGGCTGAGGAGATCCGGAGGGTTCTTGCGCATCCAAGATCCATGGTGGCCACGGACGCGGTGAGCCCGTCGAGGACTCAGCGGGTAACGACTCCCAGGAACTACAGTACGATGCCGAAACTCCTGGGCCGGTATGTGCGCGAGGAAAGCCTGCTCTCCTTGGAGGAAGCCGTTCAGAAGATAACCTCGCGTCCGGCGATCCGGTTCGGGCTCCGAGGGCGGGGGATACTCGCCGAGGGTTTTTGGGCGGACGTGGTCGTATTCGATCCGGTCACGGTGGGGCCTGTCGTAACCGATGAAGGTGTCATGAATGGAGAGGACTACCCGGACCCCTACGCTCGCGGCATCCTCTACGTTGCAGTGAATGGGATACTCGAGATCAGGGAAGGCCGGCCCACCGGCATGCTTGCGGGCAGGCCTCTCCTCCGCGCGTGAGCCATGTACGACTACCGTCGGTTAATTCAACGCAGAGCAAGGAGGGTACGTTATGGGAAAGCAGACCATAAGTCCAAGGCCGGGTGGGCCCCCTGTGGCAGTGCGAGCAGGTTCGCTCATCTTCTTCTCCGGGATCGATCCAAAGTCACCTGAAGCGCCTGGCGGGATCCACGCTATGGGTGAGATAGGTAAGCAGACGGAGTTCGTCATCGAGAAGCTCATCCGGGCGCTCGGAAGCATGGGGTTGACGCTGGACGATGTTGTGAAGGTGAACGCCTACATAGACGACGCCAGGAAGTGGCCTGAGTTCAACGCCGCGTACAACAGGCACTTCACGAGGGATGAGACGAGGCCTGCTCGTGCAACGATTCCGGCCGGGAGGTTTGACGAGGGTATGTGCGTCGAGCTGGACGTTGTGGCCCTGGCCCCAGAAGGAAGGTGAGCTACCGTGGCCGTTCTGTACTCTGCCCCGGACACTGTAGAGCAACTCTCGGGCTTGAGCCTTCGGGGCACAATGCTCACAACCACTCAGTGCCATGATAGAAGGCACGTCCTTCCATTCGTGCTGTCCCACAGGGGGAAGGACTACTTCCTAGTCAGGCAGGTCGAATTGGGCAACTTGGCCGGCGCGGGATTCACCCATCTGCCGGTAGTCCCGTTCCTTCCGTATTTCCTCCCGGACCCAGTGGAAGGTGTGCATGAGACGGCGGCCAAGGCGGCGCTTGCAGTGGCGGGATCGGACCCCATTACTGTGGACGCGGCTACTCCCGTGTCCGTTTTCGAGGAACTGGGCGGAGCTGCCACGGTTTCTGTGCAGAGAGAACCGGGCGTCCCGGTGTGGGCGTACAAGTTGACACGGCAGAAAGTCCTGGGGGCTTTCAACCACCACAGGCCGGAAGTCGTGGATGTGGCTCAGAGACTGACTGCAGGCCATCCCCAGGCTGACCGGCTTGGGCGTTGGTACGCTGCCGACGAGAATACCAGCTTCGAGCTTCTCGATCGCATGGCGGGCGAACGTGGGATAGGTGCGCTTTTGGCCACCTGGGTCACTGATTTCCAAGAACTAGCCGGTCTTCCGGGGAGGCTCGCGGAATTCGCCGGGTGCTGTGCGCTTTACCTGGTGGGGACGGGTGAGACGTGGGTGCTCGCGAAGGCAGGGTATGGTGTTCCAGGCGAAATGCCGGTTCGGTCGTATCCCGATATCGCGTCTGCAGTCCGCGATATAGCCGGGTCAGCAGTTGTAGGCTACGAGGCGGACACGATGGGTGCCTCTGCCTTCCTGGACCTCGTCGACCGGGGAGTTGATCTCGCTGACGGTGGCGGAGTGATGCGCGACTGGCGTGAGGAGAAGGCTCACTGCGATATTCCATACTTCGTGGTGTGCGCCATGGCCTCGCGTTACGCCATCGATAGCGCGATAGACTTCGCGCGACGCGCAATCCGCGGGGGAGTCCAGATCTCCGAAAAGGATGTCGACAGAATCTACGTCGCCCGGGTCCGTGAGTTCGCACGCGAATGGGCACTGCCGATTCAGCTGGAGCTGTATTTCACCAACAACCACGCGGGCGCAAGGAGCATCTACCCGTCACGTCCCGTGGACTACAAGTTAGATTCCGGTATCGTATCGCTCAAGGCGGATGCGGGGCTTTTCGCTTATGACGACGGGCTGTTTCACGCGTGCTCCGACATCGCCCGGACTCTGACCACTACCGGCCCTGCCTCCGAAGTCTTCGATGCCATGGAGAAGGTCATGCTCGAGCAGACGATCCCAGGCATCCTGCCCGGGATGACCGGCGCTGAGATCCACGAGATGGGGACTAATCAGATGGGCGGAAGTGAGCCCGTTTTCCGGATGCACGGGTTCATGCCCGACGGGTTCCACTGGCGGACCGGATACAAGAGAGACATAGGCCACGTGCTCGAAAGACAGGAATCGAACACCTTCGGCTTCAAACCCGGCGTGACACGGCCTGTGCATGCGGGAATGGTAGGGTGCGTGGAGTTCCACTGCGCCTACGACGGTCACGGCATGACCTGTGAGGATACTTTCGTGATAGATGAAGGCGGTGCTATAGTGATAAGCCGCGGCGCGGAGGAGTTCGGCTCATCCGGCATAGTCACGAACCGGCGTCGTTCGGGGTGCTGGGTGTTGTGACTTCGGGAAGATAGGGAGGTACACATGCTGTGGCGTTCACTTCTCGGGGGAGGGTATTAGCTGCCTTGGCTCGTCAGGAGCCGGATCGGGTGCCCTTCATGGAACTGAGAATTGATGAAGAGATGGAGCAGGAGTTGATGCAGAGGAGACACTTCACCCCCGCCGAGTTGTGCCGGGCTATCCACATGGATGGGTTTGGAATCGATTACTACCCGCCTGAGGTGGCACGGAGGGAGCACGCTGGAGACCGCGACTACGTGGTCGGCGGAGCTCTTACAACAAGGGACGAGGTCTCGCGGTTGACTCTGCCCAGGCTGGATCGGGAGTTCTTCTCGGAAGGGCGGAGACTGCTCGAAGAGTTCGGTGACGAATACGCGGTTTTTGCCAGAACCAGACTGGGACCGTCCTACGTCCTGTTGAACATGGGACTCGAGGGTTTCTCCTATGTGCTTTATGAGGACCCGTGGATAATCCAGGAGGTCATGCGGATCTACGCCGACTGGGCTTGTGAACTGCATCAGGCCTTATGCGAAATCGGCTTTCCGGTCATATGGGCGTGTGACGACCTGGCTTTCAAGACCGGCCCATTCTTCTCCCCTAACGTGCTCCGGGAGCTGTTCATGCCGGGCATGCGGAGAATCGCCGACAGTATTAAGGCACCTTGGATATTCCATTCCGATGGAGACTTGTCTCCCTTCTTGGATGATCTGGTCTCGCTGGGCATGAACGGCCTGCATCCGATAGAACAAGGTGCCATGGACATAGCAGATGTGAAGAGCAGGTATGGCGACCGCCTCTGTGTCATCGGGAACATTGATTTGCACTATACGCTCACCCTAGGAACACCAGAAGAGACGAAGCGTGAAGTCCTTGAGAGGATCCTTGCAGTTGCCCCAGGAGGTGGATACATTGTCTCGAGTGGGAACAGTATCACCCACTACTGCAAGGTTGAGAACGTCCGTGCCATGGTCAGGACGATCCACGAGTACGGCGAATACCCCATTGATTTGGAAAGGGTGCGAAGGGAGGTGAGATCCAGCGGGCGCTAGAAAGGTGATCACCGTAGGATCTGGCGGGGGTATGCATCACGCACTAGTGAGTCCAAACAACGAAGGAAGGAGCGATGGATTATGCGTCTTCGTGTAGGTGTCCTGGTTGCGCTTTTCCTTATGGTAGTGATGATAGGGGCTGGCACTGCTGCCCCGGAGCCGATCAGGATAGGGTGGATAGGCACCTTGAGTGGTCCTGCAGCATTCGCAGGGCAGTGCTCTCGCGCAGGAGTGCTTCTGGCGGTTGATGACATCAATGGCGCAGGGGGTATCAACGGCAGGCCTATCGAAGTCATCTTTGAGGACGATGAGTACACTCCTGCCAAGGCTGTCAACGCCATGCAGAAGCTGGTGTATAGCAACAACGTTCTCGCTGTCTTGAACCAGGGACCCAGTTCAGTTCAGCTCGCTACCATGCCCATAGCGGAGAAGGCCGGCGTCACACAGTTCGCCGTTGCAAGCAGCCACAAGAAGGTCACCGGATCGGGCAACAAATGGGTGTTTCGTCTGAATGGAACTGACAACATGTTTGGCGGCGGCGTAGTAGACTACATGGTCAACGAACTGGGACTCAAGAGGTTGGCTATTCTACACCTGTCCGACGAGTTCGGTTACGGTGCCAGGGACGAGTACGAGTACCATCTGAACAGGTTTGGCCTGAAGCCGGTAGCCGTTGAAGTGATGAACACAGGGGACAAGGATGTAAGGTCTCAGCTCATGAAGATCAGGAGGGCGAACGCCGACGGCATAGTCTGCGCCATCTCGTATCACGACGGCGCTTTGGTTGCTAAGCAGGCCAGACAGATCGGGTTCAAACCTCGCATCGCCGGTCTCGCGGCTTGGAGCAACCCGAAACTGATTGAACTCGGGGGCGAAGACTCAGTTGGGCTTCTGCACGGGACCCCGTACTTCCCTATGACGGATGTTCCACACATGAAGGAGTTCATCGACCGGATCACAGCAAAAGGTTTCCCTGGCGATGTCTATTCGGCTCAGGGCTACGATGGCATGATGCTCATCGCTAAGGCCATGAAGGAAAAAGGCATTAGCCGTGAGGGCATCCGGGACGGGTTGGCAGAGGTCCGAGATTATCTTGGAGTCTCATCACCCGTACCATTCTCAGTAGCACCCAACGGCGAGTTTGTCCGCGACGTTTTCGTCGTCGAAGTGACGCCAGAACTCGCCTACAAGGTAGTACACCTCTCCAGCATCAAGTAGGTTCACACTTCTTTGGGTTGAGACTGGTTAGATGAGAGCGGGGTGGGCCCGCGCCCGCCCCGCCATTGCGGGGGTGCGGTTATGACACATAGAGAACGGATCAAAGCAGCCCTTTCCAGGCAAGTCCCGGACAGGGTGCCAGTCGACTTGGGGAGCACCACCGCCACCAGCATCACCGAGACGGCATATGCCCGGTTGCGGGAGTGGATCGGTTTAGCACCGGAAAACCCCGTATTCATGTCCAAGTCCAATAGGATTGTGACGCCTGGGGAAGACGTGCTGCGCCGCTACGATGTAGACACGCGTTCACTCATGCCTGGCCCCCCGGATAACTGGGAGGACATCCCGTTGCCCGGTGATTCGTACGAGGATGAATGGCACGTTGTGCGCCGGAGGCCGGAAGGCGGCATTTACTACGACCTTGTAGGTGCGCCCCTGGCTTCCGCTGTATCAGTGGCGGATCTCGAGGCCTTTGAATGGCCCGATCCGCTCGATCCAGGCAGGTTCCGCGGGGTGGAGGCGCGCGCCAGGGCGCTCCATTTCGATACGGACTATGCGGTGGTCGCTTACCTTCCTGGCTGGGTTGTCCTTCAGTCTCAGCAACTACGGGGATTCGACAACTTCCTGGCCGATCTGATCATGGACCCCGATTTTGCCTGTGCCTTGATGGACCGAGTGCTCGAATACAGCCTCGTTCTCGGCGAGAAGTTCCTGTCACTCGTGGGCAGGTATGCAGATGTCGTATATGTGTCCGATGACGTATGCATACAGACCGGACCCATGATGTCGCCGGAGACGTACAGGAAACTGATCAAGCCCCGGCACAGGCGA
>JANLFS010000028.1:0-3239 GCA_024655925.1 Bacillota bacterium
AAGTAGTCACGTGGCACGTCCCTCCAAAACTCCACGATGAACCTGGCAACCGAGTAGAGCCCGACGTAGAGGAAGAGTACCTGCCCGTCGAACTTCTTTTTCCGGTCCGCGTACATCAAGATGGCGAATATGATCAGGCTGTATATGGCCGCATAGATCTGTGTCGGATGGCGCAGGACCATTCCCGTGCCGCATTCGAGTGCCCACGGCACGGAAGACTCCACACCGTAGCAGCACCCGTTCAGAAGACACCCGATCCGCACGATCGCATAGCCCAGCGCGACTGCAGGCCCGGCGATGTCCGCCATCTTGCCGACAGAGATCTTGTTTCGTCGGCAATACCATATCCCCACCAGGATCCCGCCTGCGAGGCCCCCGAAGAACGATAGGCCTCCGTCGCGCAGGTACAGGATAGTGATGGGGTCAGACATGTAGCTGCCCAGGTTCAGAAGGACGAAAAGGAGCCTGCCGGCTATGATCGAAGCTATACACACAAAAAGTGCTAGGTCGATGACGTGATCGGGGTGGACGCCCTTCTTCTTGCCTGCGAAGACCCCATAGAGCGTACCCACTATGAACGCCACTGCGAGTGAAAGGCCCCAGGAGTAAACAGGCAGTTTCCACAACTTGAAAAGGACAGGATACAAGCGCTACTCCTCCTCTCGACTGGGGGTCCTGAGAATGGCGAAGAGAAGCAGGATGACCCCAGCCACGATGGCACAATCGGCCAGGTTGAAAACGGGAAAGGGTTCGATTTCGATGAAATCGATGACACTCCCGAAGCGGAGCCTGTCCACAAGGTTCCCGAGCGAACCTCCGAGCCCGAGAGCGAGGCCGAGTTTCATGCACCAGTCGGACCTTGGAACCCTCCGGTAGAAAGTCAGCACGAGCGATGCCACGAGGAATGTCGCCGTCGCGAAGAGCCATACCTGGTTCTGGAGGATGCCGAATGCAGCGCCGGGATTCCTCACGTGTGTGATCCGCACCATTCCCCCCAGACAATGCACAGCCTCATATGGATACAGAGCACGCATCACGATTGTCTTGGAGATCTGGTCCAGAAGCACGATCCATGCAGATACCAGGAACAGCGCCACGCAACCCCACTCCCGAGCCTCTCTCAGGTCCGGCCATAATTCTAACACACCTGCTTGGTGAGGTAAACAGTTGGACCTAGTCACGGTCTGCCCCCCGGGAGTTGCCCGCCTCCTCGTCCTGCGGGCTGTTGGCGGTCCCGTACTGTGCCAGCTGGTCCCACATATCCTCGCCGTGAATGCCAGGGTCGTCGAAGGCGCGAGCAGGGTCCCTTCCTCCAAACGGTGGCCTTAGGACCTCCTCCTCGATGGGCCTCCGAGTGCCCGTCCCACGCGGGGCCGCCATGCGCGCCCCACAGTCCGTGCAAGTCTCGGCGTAGGGCAATGCCTCCAGGCGGTCGATGGGTATGTCCCGACCGCATTCCGTACAGATCCCGTAGGTGCCGCCTCTGATGCGCTCGAGCGCAGAATCGATCTGCGCAATGGTATCACGCTCGTGGTTCACGAGCCCGAGGTTTATCGCCCGCATCTCCAAAGCGGGTCCGCTGTCAGAAGTGTGGTTGTCGTACTGCGAGAGCTCTCCGGCCCACTCTGACTCGGGTTCATCGAATCCAGCGGACCCTGTGACTTCGCGGAGTCTGTCGGTCGCCGCGGCCCTCTCATCGATGAGCCTGTCTCGAAACGCCACAATGCGCTCTGGCGTAAGCAAGTGATCCCCTCCAGGCGCGAACCCGCCAACCTTCACGTTCGGTATGCTTCCACTATCCGGACGATGTCGGCGATGAACTTGCCGATGATAGGCAGGTTGAGAGAGATCACAACGGAGAGAGCATACAAGAAGACCGCCGCAAGTACGGTAGCCCCGATCCCGATCCCGAAACCTCTGGCGAGGCCAGCCAGGAAGTTGGAGTACAGGACCCTTCGCGGGCTCCGCATGAACTCGACGTACTCGGCGATCTGGGCTTTCTCGAGCCGTAAGGACAACTCCGCGAGTCTCCTTGTAAGCGCGCCCGTCGAGCGCGGCCTCACCCTCCTAGGCAAGTCTCCCACCCCGCAGGGAGTATTGTGCCCGCGGGAAGACGGTTTCAGTCTCGCGCCGCTGCCGCCTGCCCGATACCGAGGTCACGGTCGACGTTCTTGAGGAGCTCCATGTAGCTCTCAAGCAACGCCCTCATCCTCGCCTTGAACGTGGCCTCCTGTGCCGCCAGTTCCTCGACGCGCTTCTCGGCAGCCCGGACCTTCTCCTGCATGCGGTCGTGGACGGCTGCGGCCTCTCGCTCGGCGGTCTCCACAATCAGGCGGGCCTTTTCTTCGGCGTTCCGGCGGGCGTCATCCGCTGCCTTCTGGGCCATGACCAGAGTCTGCTTCAGAGTCTCCCCTATGTCCGAGTATTCGTCCTGTTTTCCAGTGAGTTCCTGGATTCTGTCCCGGAACTCGGAGTTCTCCCGCCACAACTGCTCATAGCTCTCAGCGACTTGGTCGAGGAACTCCTCCACCTCACGGGAGTCGTAACCCCGGAACCTGACGGAGAACTCTTTCCCGTGGACCTCAAGTGGTGTCAGCATTGGAAGCCTCCTCTCGTATGTTGTTTGGGTGCACCGAATACCTCTTGAGTACTAACGAAACCAGGCGGGGCCGGGTTTCGCCCCTGACCTCACAGACAACCAGCCGTCCCCTGCCGGAAGCGATGATTACGTCGCCTTCAGATATCTTGTGGGATGGGGACTGGACGGGCACCCCGTTCACTTTCACTCGCCCAACTCTGATTTCCTGGGCCAGCCTCGTGCGTGAGGCAGCGAACCCACCCCCGGCGACGGCGTCGAGCCGCATGGACGCTACAGTTGTCCTGATTTCCCTCGTGACTTGCCCTGGAAACGTGACCTCCTCCGCGTCGAGTTCTACCAGGGGTCCCCGGCTGCCCCCCGCGGGGAACACCTCGCGCGCGACCACGCCTTGCCAGCCATCAGGGCTGGAGAATACGTCACCGATCTGATCCCGGCCGATCCCAAGCGAGCGGAGGAAGCCAAGAGCTTCGTCGGGACTCCCATCTTCCGCTGGCCCAGAGGCGCCCGGCCGTACCCCGAAGAAAGAGATGCCCGGATCCGCCTCCTCATCCAGGTAATGAGGAGGCATGACCAGAAGCCTCTTCCGCACGGCCCCTCTGTACCCGCCGTAGGCGCGGTAGGCGACACCGCCCACGCGGTT
>JANLFS010000028.1:3249-8786 GCA_024655925.1 Bacillota bacterium
TGAACCGCGTGGGCGGTGTCGCCTACCGCGCGGTTCAAGGTCTCCTCCACCGCCTTGAGGTCTTCGGGGTCGAGGAAGCCCAGTGGCACAGGTCTTCCCATCTCTATGCATCTACTCACGGCTTCAGCAAGTTCTGACAGATTCGTCACTCCCTGCCCGGGCGATCTCAGGTGGATCTAGCCCCGAATATGGCAGTTCCCACTCGTACTATTGTGGCGCCTTCCTCCACGGCAATCTCGTAGTCTCCGGACATCCCCATGGACAGATGATCCATAGAGACATTCGGGACCCCGGCCTCCCGGAGTTCATCCCGTAAGCGCGCCGCCGCCCGAAACCACTCTCTGGACGCCTCCGGGTCAGGGGAGTAAGGGGGGATCACCATGAGCCCCACAACCTTGACCCTGTCGAAGCCCGGCATTGCCTCAATGAAGTCCCGGGCGCCTTCAGGAGGCACGCCGTGCTTGGTCGGCTCTCTCGCCACGTTCACCTGGAGGAGCGTCTCGACGAAGGCCCTTCCGGCCGCCCGGCACCGCCTGTCTAATTCGCGGGCAAGTTTGATGCTGTCCAACGACTGGATCATCGAGAAGAGCTCGAGGGCGTGCCTCACCTTGTTAGTCTGCAAGCTACCCACTAGATGCCACTCGGGGTTGCCCTCAACCTGGGGGGCCTTATCTCGTGCTTCCTGCACCCGGTTCTCGCCCACGACACGCACTCCAGCAGCCACGGCCTCACTCACGCGAGAGCTTTCGACGCCTTTCGTCACCGCGACGAGCCTGACTTCGCCGGGGTCGCGTCCTCCGCGGCGCGCTGCACGTTGGATGTTCTCCATCACCTTTGAGACGTTATCGGCGATTAGCCCCAATCGTAGTCACCTGTCTTCCGCCGTGCATAGGTATTCTTCACCATCCGGGGTATTCCTCCCGCTCAAGCCTAGGGCCTAGCTAGGACGCGGTCCCCCTCTGTGATGCCCCGGACGACCGTGGATTCCCCGTCCGTGGCCAATACTTCCACTTCCCGGAAGCTGAACCTGTCGCTGCGGAGAACGTAGACCCCGGTTGAGCCACCGCGCTCAACAACAGCAGGTGCCGGGACCAGTATACCTTCGAAAAGCCCAGTAACCAATCTGACCTCTTCGAACCTTGTGTCGGTGAGACTGGTGGCATACCGGTCCAGGGCAACATGCACCGCCCACTCGTGGGCAGTGCCTTGCCTCTTCTGCAAACTTAGTACTGTCGCCCCCACCGCCTCCGTTGCCAGCCTGGGGAACCTCACTCGGACCCTCCGGCCAGGTTCCGGGGGAGCGCCGTCCGGGAATTCTGCAAAGACCACCACGTGGGTGCGGTAGTTCTGAATCTCACGGAACACGGCGTTCCCAGCTGCGACATATTGGCCGTCCTCGAGGCGGCACGGATTGGGGCGGAGTTTGGACGGGTCGTGCATGAGCAGGTCCGGGTCATCTGGGCGGAGGAGTCCCTCGAGACCGTCCGTGTACCGGCTTATGAGAGAAGCCTCAAAGCTACGAAGCACAGCGAGGGCGCGTCCCATCGCCACATCCGATTGCCGTTTCGCCTCTGCCACCGCTCTTTGAGCGGACTCGATCTCCTCTCGCGTCCGGACTATCGAGGCCTGGATCGCTGCTTCCTGAGCGCGCAGGACCGAAAGGTCATCATGTATCCTGTTCGCATTCTTGGCATCCTTGCGCTCAACGTAGGCTCGCAGTTCCTCCTCTTTAACCGCGATTTGGACTCGAACCGCGTTCAGTCTTTCTCGCTCCCGCCTCTCGCGAAGGGCCACTGCCTGCACGAAAGAGTCCACTTCCTTTTGGACCTTGTCAGCATCCGGCCCGACTCGTGAGAGCAGAGCGGTGTCGCGGATCTCCGCCACCGCCTCCCCAGATGCGGTCTTCACTCCGTCATCGAGGTGGAAATGCACGACGCCGCTTATGGGCGTGATCACAACTCGCTCGTCCCGGACAATCATCCCGGTCCCGGTTACCTCATTCTCTATTGAACCGCGGCGGGCTACTGCACTCGAGGCGAACCTGCCCACAGTGCGTGGACAGATGAGGACGAAGACAGCATACGAAAGCACCGCGACCAGGAAAGCGGCCACGGCGGTTATGAAGACGTTTTGCCAGTGCTCCGCGGAACTTCGTTCTTCCATCCTCCGCCTGCGTAGGTCCGTAGGCATCCGATCCCGTCTCCCTCAAACCAGAGCTATTACGGCCGCCATCCTTCCCGGGCCGCCTCTGGAGGCTCTGTGCGAGAAGAACGTCCCGGGCGAGCACGAGGTGCAATCGGGCATTGCCAGGATTTGACCGGGGGGCACACCCGCTCGGATTGCCTGGTCACGAACGGCCTCAACGAGATCAAGATGCTCACCACCGGCGCCCGGGATTCCCGCAACGCGAAAGGCCTCCGTTACATCCTCCCCCACGCGGTAGCAGCACTTCCGGATCGACGGTCCGATGCAGACCAGGCAGTAACCAGGCGCAGTGTCGAAAGCTCGGGCCATGGTGGATAGTAGTGACGGGAGAGCGCCTCCAACAGTGCCCCTCCAGCCGGCGTGCGCGAGACCCACCGCCGGAGTCCTGAGGTCGACCACAAGAACAGGAGCGCAGTCCGCGAAGAGCCCAGCAATGGGGACGTCGGGATGGCGCGTGCAGAGGCAGTCGGTCCGGGGAATGGAATCCCCCGCGGACGTTGCTCCACGTCCGCGGTCGCTCGGGCCCACCACCTCAGTATTGCTGCCGTGAACCTGCTGGCCAAAGATGAGTGACCTCGGATCCACCCCAATCTCAGCCGCAGCTAAGGCACGGTTGCTGAGGACCTGATCCGGCGTCTCACCCGGCAGAAGACTCACCAGACTCATGTTCCCGGCCTGCTTCGTGGTGAAACCATGCCTCACGATGCCCGTCTCCTCGAGTCCCCGGCATCTGACCGTCAGGCCCAAGACCCGGCACCTCCGCAGATGATCAACACTTAGTCCTGATTATAGCATAAATCGTGTACCAGGAAGTCGTTGGCGAAGAACCAGTGGTCACCGGTCTCGAGTTCGTAGACGTACCCGGTGTACCCGGTTGCCCGCTCCATTGAGAGGATTCCAACGGCTTGCAGAGGCGCTCCCGCGTCCAGAACGGGTTTGCCGCCCCTGATCTTGGATGGGGGCCTTGCCAGGAGGGCGTCCCCGGCCCCGATCTCTCTGACGGGCAGGACCACCTCGCGCCCTCCCCGCCGGAGGGCCACCCGGTGCTCGCCGGTGAGAGAGAGCTTGCCCGACCTGGTAGACACGTGGAACAGAGGTTCCCCTTCCCACAGCTTCCGGCGGGAGACAGATATAATCTGGGTCCAGCCCGTACGGCCCAGAATCTGGAGGTCCTCGAGCTTTCCGGAATCAGCCCGCCCTTCTATCAGGTCGTTGAGGAAACTGAACTTCACATAGAGGACCTCTCCGGCCGTACGCAAGAGGATGGTGCTGCAATCCTCAGGTACGCAGTTGAACATCTACATCGCCCCCAGCAGGCGCAAGTATAGCATCACCCGCTTTCTGTTTCAAGGTCCGAATCGTCCACGAGCACCACATCCATGCCAATCTTGCGTATCTTGTCCCACCCGATCACAAACTCCTCCCCGCGCCCCAGGAATCCCAATAGTCTCCCTCCTCCGGGAATGATAAAGCTTCTGACCTGTCCAGTATCGACGTCGATTTCCAGGTCGAATATGTAGCCCAGCCGTTTGCCGTCATTGACGCTTACTACTTCCTTTACCCTCAGCTCGGACGCACGCTGGATCATGTGACCACCACCCCCAAAACACAAACTGGCCCTCATCATAATATGCGAAGGCCAGTTCCGTGGTGCGCACCCAGCACGTCATCTTCGGTCAGTTTTTTGCCTGCCGGAAATCGGGCAGGCCCACCAACCTTGCCACCCAGGCGGGCATCTCCCATGAGACTTGGGCAAGAGTCATCCCCGGCTCTCTCCCTGCAATCTCGTGTATCGTCGCCGCGGAGGCGAGCCCGTGCAGTCCGGGGTCGAACAGTCTAGTTGCGAGTTCGAACCGCACCGTGCTGTTCTCGGTGTCCGCAGTCTTCTGGACTATGCATGCTCTCTCCACGTCCACAAAGCACAGGGGCGGGAAGAGGACACACCACCAGTTCGATCCGATACCTTCCCCCACGGTAACCCTAAGGGCCAAGTAGTCGCCTTCAGGCAACCGAGTGTGTCCGTAGTCTGTGGGTGGAAACGGAAAACGACCGAGGGATGCGGTGACCGGAAGCGCGTAACCTCGCTCGGCCACCCGTACTCGGGCCGCTTCCTCGATCCTGCCGAGGTTCGCCTGGAGGGCGAGCGCCGCAGCCCGGGCGTCCGGGACGCCCTGGAGGATCCTCCCTGCCTCCGCGAGCACCGCGTTTCGGACATCTATCTTCAACAATTGCTGCTCCCGCCGCGACCACGTGGAGGCGGATCAGGTTGGTCGGGTTGTAGGCGTGTACAGACTCATCGCGTTCAGGCGAGAGAGTAACCCGAGCCGCCGAGCACGACAAGAGGGCACATGCGACGATGATACCACACGTGATAGCCCTGATCCGGAGTTCCCGGCCCACCTTCGTCACCTCCCCGCTACATGGATTTCCTCATGTGCTTCAGTGCCGCCTTCTCCAGCCTGGACACCTGAGCCTGTGATATACCGATCTCCTCCGCGACCTCCATCTGCGTCCTGCCCTCGAAGAACCTGAGCTTCAGGATCAGGCGCTCCCTCTCGCTCAGCTTCGACATGGCCTCCTTGATAGATATGCCTTCGAGCCAATTCGTATCGGTGTTCTTGTCGTCGCTCACCTGGTCCATCACATACATGGGGTCACCGCCGTCGTGGTAGATTGGTTCAAACAATGAGATCGGCTCCTGGATCGCGTCCAGGGCATACACGACTTCCTCCCGCGGCACGTCCAAGGCCTTGGCGATGTCGTTTATGCTCGGCTCTCTGGAATTCTCGTTGATCAGCCTGTCGCGGACCTGCAGGGCTCGGTAAGCGATGTCCCTGAGCGACCTCGATACTCGGATGGGGTTGTTGTCGCGGAGATACCGTCTGATTTCCCCTATGATCATTGGCACCGCGTAGGTGGAGAACTTGACGTTCTGGGACAGGTCGAAGTTGTCGATGGCCTTTATCAGCCCTATACATCCCACCTGGAAGAGGTCGTCCACGTACTCGCCGCGGTTGGTGAACCTCTGAATCACCGAAAGCACCAGGCGCAGGTTGCCGTATATCAGACGGTTTCTCGCGTCCTGGTCACCGCCTCGGACTGCCTCGAGCAATTCTCTCATCTTAGCTCCGGAGAGCACCGGCAGTTTGGAGGTGTTTACCCCGCAGATCTCCACCTTGTTGAGCAGCATTCGGCACAACTCCACGTTTTGTGTTCGACTCATCTAACAATAGAAGTATTGCTCCTGGCTTCGACGATTATTCCGTGCAGGACTCCGCTATTGCCAGTGTTTTGTGCATTATCTATACAATTGTTATCAACCAACATGGCAC
>JANLFS010000028.1:8796-18124 GCA_024655925.1 Bacillota bacterium
GCACAGCGCACCGCAACAGCGATGAAAGGCCCTCCATGTGGAAGGCCTTCCGAACAACAAATGCCCCACGCACGTGGGCGGCGGCGGGATATGCGTCTGCCGGCTGGCATCATTCTATCCTGCTGATTTCTCTCCTGAGCTTGGAAAGAATGCGTTTTTCCAACCGAGAGATGTAGGACTGGGATATGCCAAGAAGGTCCGCGACTTCCTTCTGAGTTCTCTCCGCTCCGTCCCGGAATCCGAACCTCAGTTCCATGATCCGCTTTTCCCTGCCAGAAAGGGCAGAGAGCGCTTCTATCAGTAGAGACCGGTCCACCTCGTCCTCAAGTGCCTGGTAGACGAGGTCCTCATCAGTCCCGTACACGTCGGACAGCAGGAGTTCGTTTCCGTCCCAGTCAACGTTCAGGGGCTCATCAAATGAAACCTCGCTCTTGAGCCTGTTGTTCTTTCTGAGGTACATCAGAATCTCGTTTTCTATGCAGCGTGACGCGTAAGTCGCGAGTTTGATACGCTTTGCCGGATCGAAAGTGTTGACCGCTTTGATCAGCCCGATCGTGCCGATGGAGACCAAATCCTCCACCCCTATGCCTGTGCTCTCGAACTTGCGAGCGATGTACACAACAAGCCTCAGATTCCTCTCTACTAGCATCTCACGTACCCTGGGTTCACCATCCCCCAGTTTTGTGATGAGAACGGTCTCCTCTTCCGCAGAAAGCGGGGGAGGCAGAGTCTCGCTGCTCCCTACGTACCTGACTACAGTGTCGTCCACAAGGACGCACCAGCTGAACAGGCGTATCAGAAGCAGCCGGACCGCCCAGGTGACTCTCTGGATCTGGTTGGTCATGAATCCGCCCTCCTCGCGAGTCACGCGGTTGTCAGGATGTCCGGATTGAGAAGCGCGCGGTATTTCCCATCCGAGCAGAGCCTGGCAGAGTGCACGCAGACCACGGCGTGGCGCGTCGATATCTCACGGTTGCCTTCAGACACCCGCACCTCGTCAGGTCTAAACCCAACGAGGAGCCCTCTCTCCTGGCCTATGGAGGTGTATGGGACTGCCCGGAACCGCGCGGACCACCCGGACTCCGCTATTGCAGCCGCAGCAGTCGAGAAATCCGAGCCCGAGTTTCGGACCGGTTCCCGGATGTCTGGAGGCAGGACCCCTTCTATCGCCGAGTACTCGACGATGATCACCGGATTGCCCGAAAGTGGATCCCGCAGCCGGTTCCCGGTATCTATGAGCGCCCAAACCGAAACCGCACCGGAGCCAAAGAAGATCGACACAGGCACAAAGAAGAGCCCATCGCGGATGCCGCGGTGTACCGCCCCCCACCCAGCTTCCGCAACCAGTAGTATCGTTGAGACCGCCGCCAGGAACGACACGAGGGGGTTCCCGCCCGTCGCGGCACGCGCCACTACCCCCGCCCCTCCCGCCATAACGGTGAGAAGATACCTGTGAAAGAGGGCGCTTGCCATGATTTTGAGAGGGGTTCCCGGGAACGCGATGCGAATGGACACCGCGGTCAAGAGGATTGCCAGACCCAACGAGATGGTAGAAGTGATGTTGAAGAGGCCGATATCGGATAAGGCCACCACCACGACGAACACGGTCGCACTCACGGCCGCACCCCCGAGGAGCCGGGACCTAGTTGATCGGAGGCGAAGTATCTGCCGGATGGCCCACAAGGCCAGGGCGTCGAGTATGAAGGTCCCACCGAAGACGAGAAATAGGCTGTCGACGTAGACGCGGAACAACCACGACACCCCCCTCCCTCTACTTCACGGTTCTACATAAGGAGGGCCGGGATTTCCTCCATTGCCCGGCGCTGCCCCGCTCCCCTCCGCCTCTGTCAAGTCTAGCACCGTGCACGCCCGAACCCTGTCGCACTGTGGCGTCGGGCGTGCGAGGCATTTCGATGCCCAACAGCAGAGCGAAGACCGCCCGGCATCAAGGGTTCGCTGCCGGGCGGTCATCATATGAAGAGCACTGTCGGACAGCACGTCCTCGGCGCGCTAGCGGGCGCGCCTGAGGAACGGCGGTATGTCGAGGTCGTCCGCGCCCGCAAGCGGCTTTATCTCCACCTGCTCGATCCCTCGGGCCTTGCTCTGCTGGCTCTGTGCGCGAGCCGCCTCGAACCCAGTGGCAATCACCGTGACCTTGATCTCGTCCTGCATGGACTCGTCGATGACTGCGCCAAATATCACGAGGGCGTCATTGTCTGCCGAATTCGATACAATCTCTGCGGCCTCGTTCACCTCGTAGAGTCCCAAGTTGGAGCTCCCGGTTATGTTCAGAAGCACTCCTTTTGCACCTTCGATGGACGCCTCCAGAAGCGGGCTGGATATCGCGGCGCGGGCTGCCTCTGCGGCCCGCTGCTCCCCGCTGGCAACACCTATCCCCATGAGGGCTGAGCCCGCATCGGTCATTACCGTCCTCACATCGGCGAAATCAAGGTTTATGAGCCCGGGGACGGTGATGAGATCAGATATGCCCTGCACGCCCTGGCGGAGGATGTCGTCAGCGATGCGGAACGCCTCGACTATCGAAGTCTTGCGCTCCACCACCTGTAGCAGCCTGTCATTGGGGATCACGATGAGCGTGTCCACTTTTTGCTTGAGGTTCGCTATCCCCTGGTCCGCCTGGCTCATCCGCTTGCGACCCTCGAAGGAGAAAGGTTTGGTCACGACCGCCACGGTGAGGACTCCGAGTTCCTTTGCGATCTCTGCAATGATTGGGGCCGCGCCCGTACCGGTGCCGCCCCCCATCCCGGAGGTTATGAAGACCATGTCGGCGCCTTCCAGGATCGAACTCAGCTGGTCCCGGCTCTCCTCCGCCGCCTTCTTGCCGATTTCGGGGTTCGCCCCGGCCCCGAGGCCTTTGGTGAGCTTCTCGCCTATCTGTATCTTGCGGGGCGCGTCCGACATGCGCAGGGCCTGAGCGTCCGTGTTTAGAGCTATGAACTCGACGCCCTTCAGCCCTGCGCCTATCATGCGGTTAATCGCGTTGCTCCCGCCCCCGCCGACTCCGATCACCTTGATATCGGCGAAACGGTCCATCTCGAGTTCCAGTTCAAACACCACGCATCCTCCTTGCCTGCTCCGTCTCGGTGTCTCTCAGAAGGCGCGCAAGACATCAGGGCGAGAAAATGTCCCTGAACCACTGCCTCACGCCTGTCATGAACCCCGCCTGCCTGCGGCTGGCCGGGGCATGCCCTCTTCCGGCCGATTCCTCCCACGAGTACTTGACGAGTCCCACCGCAGCCGCGTGCGCTGGGCTGGACACGACGTCTGCAAGCCCGGACACTCCCGTGGGGATTCCGAGTCTCGCAGGCAACCGCAAAGCCTGCTGCGCAGCCTCGACAAACCCAGGCATTGCGGCTGCCCCGCCCGTCACTACCACCCCTGACGGAAGCTGGCCCATGAGCCCAGCACGTTCCACTTCAGCCCGGACCATCTCCATGATCTGGGTCACCCGGGCCTCTATGATCGAACACAGTTCGCGCCGGGGAACGGCCGCCGTACCTATGTCGGCCTCCCCGCTGATGTGCCCACACATCTCCTCCTCGCGTACCATCGACGCGAGCGCGCACCCACGCTTCACCTTGAGAGTCTCCGCTGCCGGAACCGGCAGCCTGAGCACGAGAGCGATGTCGTTCGTGATGTGCTTGCCTCCCACCGGGATGACAGAAGTATGCCAAGGACTGCCTTCCACGAACACGGCGATATCCGTGGTCCCACCGCCCACGTCCATCAGAAGCACACCGAGTTCCTTCTCTGAGGGAGTCAGCACCGCCTCGGCCGAGGCGACAGGCTGAAGCACAAGGTGATCGATCTCCAGGCCAGCGCGGGCGCTGCTTTTCTTGACGTTCTGGATGGAGGTCGCGGACCCTGTAATGATGTGCGTGTCCACTTCCAGCCTGATACCGCTCATGCCCACTGGCTTCTTGATGCCCCTGCAACCATCGATGATGAACTCCTTGGGCAGGACATGCACGACTTCGCGGTCAGGAGGAATGGCCACCACTCTAGCTGCCTCGAGCACTCTGGCGACATCGTCGGAGGTGATCTCCCGGTCCGGCCTGGCAACTGCCACAACACCCCTGCTCCCCATGGACGATACGTGTGCGCCAGATAGACTTGCTGTCACTGAGACGACCGCGCACCCGGACATGTTCTCGGCGCGGGCCACGGCGTCCGAGACAGCGGCCGCTGCCGCGTCAATGTCCACAACCACGCCGCGCCTGAGACCTGCGGACACACTCGTCCCTACTCCAATGACTTCCGGCTCACCCGAATCTCCGCGCTCGCAGATGAGCGCGCAGATCTTGGTCGTGCCGATGTCGAGCCCCACTGTGATATCTCTCTTGCTCAAGCCTGTCCCCTCCACCCGCCCCCTACGACGCGCCGCGGCCCCCGAGCGCCGCGCTCCGCCGGTGATACTTCCACGCAGGACCACGGTTTCCCTCTCGCCGGCTGGAAGTCACTTCTCGCGGATGACGGGCTTCGCCTCTACTCTGAGGTCGATGTAGTTGACCGAGAGCCCCTGCTCCCGGATGGAGGCCAGAATGGAATCTAGGAGTCTCACTCTGGCCTGGATTCCGTCAGAACGTCCGAGGAACACCTTGATCCCGTCCGCGGTCCGCAGGACCACGTCATCCGCCCTGGAGACGTCCACCTCCGACAAGTTCGGAATGCGTCTCTCCATCAGGGCCGCCCCCACAGCGGCCCCGATTTGCACCAGTTCACCAGGCCTGACAGGCTCTCCCACAGCCACGTATGCAGGCACGACCCCTACAATCACGGGTGTGTCGGGATCAGTCACCGCCTCCGACACCGCAATCGCACACCCCGACTTGTCCAATTCGATGAAGAACCCGGCATAAGGGAGGTACGCTACCGTCTTCTTCTCGGTGACAGTAATGACGACGGAATCCGGCAGCACTCGGGCGACGCGCGCCGAGGAAATCCTGGGCGTAGCGAGCAGCCTGCGTTCAATGGCCCGGGTCGGGACCAGGAAGATGTTGGATTCGGGGGGAACATCGGCAATGAGGCGAATCTCCTGAGCCGAGAGATATTCAGAGCCCCGAACCTGAACGTCTCTGACGCGAAAGAACGGCGAATTCAGGAACGCGAAGACCGCGATGACCACGAACAGCACAAGCATCGCCGGGACGAATCTGGTTCTCTTGGCTCTTCCCTGCGGTTCCGCCCCGACGTCAGAAACGTCATGAGGGTCAGGCACCGGACCACCCCCGAACCGATGACCTGACCCCATTATAGCACGTCCGCCAGGAACAACCACACCTGGTTGAACCCGGTCTAGATTCCGCTCGCCGCCACTCTCCTATCGAACCCCCACTCGACTTGTGCTCCGAGGGACGAGAGTTTGGCCGAGAGGTTCTCGTACCCCCGTTCGACATGCTCCATTCTCTCGATAACCGTTTCCCCCTTGGCAGCCAACCCCGCCACAACCAGCGCAGCGCCAGCCCTGAGGTCCGGGGCAGCCACGCGCGCTGCCGACAGCTCGCTTACCTCGCGGATCACTGCAGTCCGCCCATCCACCTGAATTCGTGCGCCCATCCTCACGAGCTCGTCTACATACCGAAATCTGTTGGAGAATATGTTCTCGGTGACAATTGATGTACCGCGGGCGAAGGTAAGCAGGGCAGCCATGGGTGCGTGAAGATCGGTTGGAAAACCGGGGTACGGCATGCTTTTGACCGCACACGGCGCAGGCCGGCCGTTCATGACCACCCTCACGGAGTCCGCTCCCATCAGCACCACTGCTCCAACCTCCTCGAGTTTCGCGGCGACAGCCTCGAGGTGCTCGGGGACAACATCCTCAATGGTTACGTCTCCTTGTGTGGCGACGGCCGCAATCAAGTAGGTGCCGGCCTCGATGCGGTCAGGCATGACCGGATAGGACGTCGCGCCGAGCCCCTCGACACCGGTTATCCTAATAGTGTCAGTTCCCGCCCCCCTTATCTCCGCCCCAAGTCTAGTCAGAAAATTCTGCTGATCTACGATCTCAGGTTCCCGCGCCGCATTTCTGATCACCGTGGTGCCTCTCGCCAGGCAGGCCGCGGCCATGATGTTCTCAGTCGCCCCAACGCTCGGGAAGTCCAGATGGATCTCGGTGCCGGTGAGCCTGTCGGCGCGGCCGATGATGTAGCCGTGCTCCTCCGAAAACTGGGCACCCATTGCGGAAAGGCCCTTTATGTGCAGGTCGATCGGCCGCGATCCGATGGGACAGCCTCCTGGGAAAGGCATTCGAATCTCGCCGAATCTGGCGAGTACAGGCCCAAGCACCTGGACTGAAGCCCTCATCTGCCTCACCAGGTGTTCGGGCGGCTCAGTGGATGTAGCTGGCCGCGGGTCCACTTCCACCACGCCCGTCCTCGGGGAAGAAACCCGGGCGCCCAAGGCCCGGAGAAGTTCGCACATGGTGTGGACGTCGAGTATATTTGGAACGTGGGTGATGGAGCACTCGCCGGAAGCCATGAGAGACAATGCAAGAAGCTTCAGGCACGAGTTCTTCGCACCACCTACGGCGATTCTTCCTTTGAGTTGTCTTCCTCCAAGTATCCTCAGGGAACTCATGGGAGCCACCTCTGGAAATGTCTTGACTAGCCTCCAACGACCCGCACCTCGGGAACCAAGTCGATTCCAAATTTCTCAAGTACTGTGCGTCTGACTATGTTCATCAGGATGAGAACGTCTCGGGCAGATGCGTCCCCGGTGTTGATTATGAAGTTCGCGTGAACCTTCGAGACCTCAGCACCACCTACCCTGAGGCCTTTGAGCCCCGCGGCGTCTATGTACCTGCCCGCGCCACGGCCTGACGGGTTCTGGAACACACACCCGGCCGATGGGAGTTGCAGAGGTTGCTTGACCTTGCGGTCGTGCATGTACTCGGCCATGCGCCTCTTGATCTGCTCAGGGTCACTCGGTCGCAAGGATAGCACAGCTTCGTAGGCCACTATGTCTCCGTGGGACAGCCGGCTGCACCTGTGGCCGAACTGCATCTCTTCGCCTGTCTTGGAGGTGGACGTCCCGTCCAGGCAGAATCCCAGTACCTCGCGGGTGACGTCGCCCACGGTGCAGCTATAGGCCCCCGCGTTCATGGCGATGGCGCCTCCGATAGACCCGGGGATACCCACCGCGAACTCGAATCCGGACAGGCCTCTGTCCGCGCACACCCTGGCCACTGCGGGCATGCCTGCACCCGCACCCACGCGCACTCGAGGGCCGTCGAAGATTATATGGTCGAGCCCTTCGCCGATCTTCACGACCACTCCCCGGATGCCTTCGTCCGCCACCAGGAGGTTCGTCCCGTTTCCCAACACGAATATGGGAAGCCCTTCCTCCCACGCGAACCGGAGAAGACCCTGCAGACTCGCGACGTCGTTGGGCTGGCAGAGGAGGTCCGCAGGGCCACCGATCTGGAAAGAGGTATGGTTTCTCATCGGTTCGTTCACAAGGATCTTCCCGTTAAACGTGCGTTCGAGCCGTTTCACATGCCCCTCGGTGACCATACTCGCCATCGCAATTCCTCCGACCGTCCTGTTATCACCTGGGAGTGGTGGACCCGTCCAGGAGTTCGTCTGCATACTTCCGAGATGCCCTATAGATATCCCCAGCGCCCATTGTGACTACGATGTCGCCCGACCGAACTGTCTTGCGAAGGAACTCGTCTAGGGCTCCCCGGTCCGGGATATACGTGGCCTCTCTGCCCTCGAAGGCGGAAATCCTGGCGCAAAGCTCCTTGCCGGACAGCCCCGCTATCGGCTGCTCGCCCGTGCCCTCGTAGAATATCTCAGTCACTCCGATCACGTCGGCGTTGCCGAAGGAACGGGCGAATTCATCCATCAGCAATTTTGTCCTGGTGAACCGGTGAGGCTGAAACACCGCCACTAGCCTGCCGGACGTAGCCCTGCGGAGGGCTGAGAGGGTCGCTCGTATCTCGGCCGGGTGGTGAGCGTAGTCGTCCACGACTGTCACGCCGCGCGTCCGAGCAAGGATCTGACACCTGCGCTCCGCTCCGGTGAAGTCCCGCAGAGCGTCGCGCACCGCCCCGAAATCCACCCCCAGCAGGTCGCAGACGGCCGATGCCGCCAGGGCATTGCTTATGTTATGAACTCCGGGCACAGCGAGTTCCAACTTGCCAAGCGGCCGCCCGCGGTGCACTACTTCGAACCGCGATCCGAAGCCCAAAGCCTCGGAGGATGCCGCGGTATAGTCGGCACCGGGAGCGAAACCATAGGTGACGATGCGCCTGCGGAGGCCCGAGACCGCGCGCCCAGTGTTTGGGTCGTCAGCGCAGACGACCGCAGTGCCTCCCGGCTTTATTCTTCTCAGGAATTGGGCGAACCCCTCCAGGATTCCTTCAAACGTCGAGTAATAATCGCGGTGATCATCATCGATGCTAGTGACCACCGCGACCTCCGGAGTGAGCCTGAGAAACGACCCGTAGGCCTCGTCCGCCTCAACCACGACGAACTCCCCGCGTCCGAGCTTGCCGCCGCCGGGGATCTTGGGGACGCTAGCCCCAACCACGATGGTGGGGTCAAGTCCCGCCCGCTCGAGAGAGAGAGCCACCATGGAACTGGTCGTTGTCTTGCCGTGCGTGCCAGTCACAGCAATGCCCCGTGCGGGATTCATGAGCTCCCCCAGCAGTTCCGCGCGGGTCACAACATGGATGCCTGCCTCCTTCGCAGCGCGGAGTTCTGGATCATCCGGAGGAACCGCTGCTGAGACCACCACGAGTTCGGCGTCGTGCACTCTCGCGGGATCGTGCCCTGTGTATACTTCCACCCCCGCCTCGCTTACCTCCGAGAGCTTGGGGGATGGCTTGATATCGGACCCGGACACCCTTGCGCCCATTCCCGAGAGTATCCTCGCGAGGGGGCTCATTCCGCTGCCCCCGACCCCTATGAAGTGTACACGCTTGCCGTTCCACATCCCTGCGGTCACCTCGCACGCGCCCGCGCGCCCCGACGATGCTATTCTATGCCTTCCACCAGCCTGGGGAGCCTGTCCACCGGGCTTGGGAACTATCCTTGGATCAAGCCCTCGACGCAGGCGACGACCCGGTCGAGCGCGTCCGGCATCCCGGAGGCGAGGCTCGCACGGGCCATGGCTTCGAGGGTTCGGGGTGACCCGAGAAGGCTGGTTATCTCTCGGGTCAGCACCTCGGGGGTCAAGTCCCTGTCCCGGACCACCCGGGCCCCGCCACGCCGCTCGAGGGCGACCGCGTTCTTCTCCTGCACGTTGTCGGGGACGTGAGGGTGAGGGACGAGGATCGCCGGTATTCCTCGCGCTGTCAGCTCCG